>JBPCMH010000215.1:0-11611 GCA_051002495.1 Acidimicrobiales bacterium | reverse complement strand
TCACCGACCTACTCACCGAATGCGGTGTCGATCATGATGCCCTCGAGGCACACGCCGACTGAATCGACGAAGACCGCTACACCCGGCTGGGCGATGCCTTCGATGACGTAACCGAGACCCTCGCCGCGCTTCGTGGCCGCGGGCATGTGGTGGGCATCTGCTCCAACTGGGACTGGGACCTCGACCGCCACCTCGAGCGGACAGGTATCGCCGAACATGTCGACTTCGTGGTGTGCTCGGCCATCCACGGCTACCGCAAGCCGCACCCCGCGATCTTTGACACCGTGGTCGCTCGCGTCGAGGCGTCTCCGGAGTCGATCCTGTTCGTCGGCGACAGTTGGGGCGACGACATCGACGGTGCCCGCGCGGCGGGGTTGCGACCGGTGCACATCGCCAGGCAGGGAAGTTGTCCGGCCATCGACGTCGCCCACGACGACGTTCCGTGTGTGCCCGACGCCCGTGCAGTACTCGACCTCATCTGAGGCTCGCGGCGGAGAGTAGGCGTGATGGGCCAGACTGCTGTTCGAGCGGCGGCGTGATCTTCGGGTCGCTGGCGACAGGGAGGCAGCAACGATGGACGTACTCGCGGTAAAGGCCGGAGAACATGACGACGTCGGGGCCACGCTGGCCAGCGCGTTCGCTGACGACCCTCTGTTCACCTGGATGGTCGCGGCTAAGCCCCCGATCGAGTCACGGCTTGAACCGTTCTTCTCCGCGATGGTCAAGCAGACGGTGCGAGCGTCGGACCACCTCGTGTTTCGGACCGACAACGGCGCTGGAGCCGCGGTGTGGCGACCGGTCGACAAGTGGAAGGTACCGCCGATGGAGCTACTGCGATCGCTGCCGGCGGTAGTCCGCACCATGCGGCTGCGGCTGCCAGCGATGCTGAGCGCCCTCAGCACCATCGAGAAGAACCACCCAATCGCGCCCCACTATTACCTCGAGATGCTCGGCACCCGGCGAGACCAGCAAGGCAAGGGCGTGGGCACGGCCCTCATCCAGCCAATGCTTGAGAGGTGTGATCGCGAGGGCCTGCCCGCCTACCTGGAGAGCTCGAACCCGCAAAATATTCCGTTCTACGCCCGGCATGGCTTCGAGCGACGAGAAGAACTCACCCTCGGCAAAGGCGCCCCGTCGGTCACCACCATGTGGCGGGAGCCGCGCGGCTGACCGCACAGGGCTCCTCAGGCCTGGTCGTCGTCCTCGACGAACTTGCTTGAGTCCTTGATGCCGGCCCGGCCGGAGCGGCGCTTGCGGGATGTGGCCGCCGACAAGATTCTGAAGGCCGCATCGGTGCCGTGGGCATCGGCAGTCCACTCGTGCCCCTCTCAGGTGGAAGTCTTCCGAGGTACGAACCAGGTGTGACGCCTCGGCTAAGTTGCTCGGATCAACACGAGCTGGGGAGTTCGCATGTTCCCGATCCGCAACCGACGGTCGCTGACGGCCGTCATCGCGACGGCTATCGCTGCCGCGGCACTTTCACCGATCGTTTCGGCCACGGCAAAGGCGCTACCGGAGCTGTCAGGCTGGGAAGCGGCATCACCTGGGATCAGCGGAACCTCGCAATATGTGCGAGGCGAGTGGGTGGCCCAAGACTTCGTCTACGACGACGCGTCCCGAGCTGACAACGCGGCCGACATCGTCGAGGTGCGAGCCCGCAAGGCCGGCGACGACCTCGAGGTCCGCGTCGTTCTCAACACGCTCCGCTCCTCCGACAACCCGGTCATTGGCGTGGCCCTTGGCTCTGGCGAGTCCCGTCCCTGGCCGTTCGCGGCTGGCGTCAGCTCGACTTGGACCTCGTTTGTCACCGTCACGAACACGTCCGTCGTGCTCACGAACGGAGCGAGCGGCGCGTCCACAGCAGCAGCCGCGCCCGCCATCGACCTCGACTCCAACGCCATCGGGTTAACGATCAAGAACGCGGCTCAAACCGACGCCATCACCCTCAACGTCGGCTCGGGCGTGTGGGACGCGGCCAACAACCGGTGGGCGTCCGGCACCGGCGTCATCGACCTGGCCTTCAACCGCGAGGACCAGGAGGCCGTGGGCAAGAACTGGCGCGACGCCGCCCAGCGGGCAGCCATCACCGCAGGCGACGTCAGCGCGTTCAGCGCACCGGTAGACATCAAGAAGCTCAAGGCCAAGGACACTGAACTCTTCGTGCCGTCCCCCGGCACCCACAACCGGGTGTACCGCAGCGTCCAATCGCTCGGCGAAGGCTTCGGGTCGTCGTTCCCCCGCTACCGCGGCCTCTACCAGCCGTACTCGCTGTTCCTGCCGTCCGGATGGGCACCTGGTCAGGTCCGGCCTCTCACCCTGGCCATGCACTCGCTGAACAACACCCACAACGAATACAACGGCACCAACGTGTACCCGGAGTTGGCCGAGCGGCGTGGCGCGATTGCCGTCACCCCGTTGGCGCTGGGTGTCGACGGTTGGTACTGGGACGAGGCGTTGGTCGATGCCCTCCAGGTGTGGGCCGACGTACGCGCCAACTACGGCATCGACCAGGACGCGACCTCGATCGGCGGCTACTCGATGGGCGGCTATGCGACGTACCGCCTGACCACCCTGCTGCCTGACCGCTTCGCGGCCGCGGCGATGTGGGCTGGTGTGCCGGCGTATCAGATCTGGCCCTACCCGGCCGAGCCGGTGCCGAGCGGCCCGCGCCGCGCGCCGGGCAAGACCTACGACCAACTTGAGAACACCGAGCACATTCCGTTCCTGGTCGGCCATGGCACCAACGATGAGTTGGTTCCGGTGACCGGCGTTGTCGCCCAGACCGAGCGAATGCACGACCTCGGCCATGAGTACCGGTTCAACCTGCACCCAGGTCAGGACCACTTCACGTTCACCATCTTGAACAACTTCACCGCGCAAGGCGTGTGGCTGCGAGACCACCCGCGGCGCGCCGCAGCTCCGGGCCATGTGGGCTTCAAGGTGCGCCCGTGGTCGTGGACCACCACGGCCGCCGACGGCAGCCAGAACCAGGTGATCCTCGACCACATCGCCGCGCTTGGCTACGACCTGCGCTCGGCCTATTGGGTGTCGGGTGTCGGCGTCGCGGACGGCATCGACCCAACCGGGTTCGTCAACCTCACTTCCCACGCGGTCGCACTGCGGAAGCCGCTGGTGACCGAGCGAGCTGGTGCGGAGGCCACCGGCTCCTCGCCTCACACCGTGCGCGGCCTGTATCGCACCCAGACACCGCTGCCGGTGGCCAACAAACTGTCGGGTTCGCTCACCGGGGTCACCAAGCTCACCGTCGACCTGGCCGCCACCGGCCTGCGCATGGACGGGCTGGTGCTCGACATCACCGTCGACCGAACGGTCACGCTCCACCTGCGCGACGGGTCGCGAACCCGGAGCGAGACACTGACGCCCTGAGCCACGCGATCTAACCGCCAACTTCGACGAGGACGACGACGACCACTGCGGTCAGCCGCTCACTGACCGGACCGTGACGCCGGCGTCACTCGCTGCGGCTCGTAGCGGCTGGTTGTCGTCCTGCTCGGCCAGACAGATCTCCGCGGACAGGTGGTGCGCCGCCGTCAGCGCTTCGAGAGACAGCAGGTTGAGTCGCGCCCCGGCGTGAACGAACTCGGCCATCGGCCATCCGAGCGTGCGGAGCGAGACCACTTGGACCGTCTCGGGAAGCTCGATGACTGTGGCGAGCACGCCGGCGGCGACGTTGTCGTCCACCGCGCCGAGGCGTCGCGACATCGATCCGACGACGGCTCGATCGGCCAGTGCACGACACAGCCGGTGGTACCACAGCCCGGTCGTCGCTATCGCCGTGATTGCCGGGCGGAGATCCGATGGCTCGTCGTCGAGGAGGAGGCGCAGGAGCAGGTGGTCGTCGACGAGGACAACGCTCAAGCCAAGTCCGGGTCGTCGGTGGCGACTCGTGCGGCCAGCTGTACAAGGCAGCCGCGGATATCTACAAGGGTTCCTTGTGCGGTCGACGGGGCGGCCGCTGACCTGCCGCTCACAGCTAGGTCGAGCGGCGCGTTGCAACGCCGCCATCCAATTTTCCCATTCGTACATAGCAAGTGGTACGCTCAGCGCATGAGTGGGACGTATGATGTCACGATGGGAGATCGGGGTCGGCTGGTAATCCCGGCAGACCTGCGCGCCCGCGCTGGGCTGGTCGAGGGAACGCCGATCGTGATCGTCGAGACCCCGGCCGGGTTGCTCCTGCTCACCCGCCGCCAGCTCCGGGACCGGGTGCGCCGAGAGCTGGCCGACATCGACCTCGTCGATGCTCTCCTCGCTGAGCGACGAGACGCGGCGGCGAACGACGACGTCGACGCGACGTGAACGTTTTCGACGCGTCGGCCCTGCTCGCGTTCGCCGGCGGAGAGCCGGGAGCGGATGCGGTGGAGCAGGCCCTCGAGACCGAACCCGGGGTGTGCGGCGCGGCCAACTGGTCGGAGGTGGCCCAGAAGGTTCGGACCCACGACCGGGACTGGTCGCTCGTGCGCGCGCTGCTGCTCAGCTATGACCTGCGCGTCGAGCCGGTCACCCAGGCCGACGGCGAACTCGCCGCCAGCATGTGGGAGCGCGGCGCCGGCCTTTCGCTCGCCGACCGGTTGTGCCTGGCCCTCGGCCGTCGCCTCGACGCCACCGTCTGGACCGCCGACACCACCTGGGGCTCAGGCGATCCGATTCGCCAGATCCGCTGAGAGCGGCTCGGGCTCCGGCGGTGCAAGGCGCACCGACAACTCGGGGTCAGCCTGGAAGACCCGGCGCGGATAGCGCAGGCACACCACGAATAGCGCCAAGGTGAGGGGCAGTCCGATGGCTCGCTTGACGAGGAGGAACGTGCCGGGTGAGACGTTGAGTATGAGCCACACCTGCAGCACACCCATAGAGATCTGCAGCGCGCCCCATGCCATGGTGAGTTGACTGAACACGCGGAGGAAGACTGGATGGCGGCGCACGTCGGGCGGGAACGGATAGAACGCCCGCGCCACCAGTCCGACGAGCGGTCGCTTCACCAACACGCTCAGCACGAGCAGCGAACCAATGACGAAGTTGTTGGCGATGTCGGGCCCGAAGTACACGAGGCCCGATCCGGTCAGCAATCCCGACAGACCCCGCACGACCACGAAGCCGAGGGTCACCCAGACGAACAGGCCGCCCTTGCGACCGCGCAGCCGCCGGACGGCAATGAGCCCGACGGTCCAGGCCGAGGTGCCGAGGATCGCGGCGGACAGACCGCGCGCCGAGTCGAGGGTGGCGAACAGCACCATCGGCACCAAGGCCGACCACAGCATCTCGGGTCCGAATCGTCGCAAGACGGAACCAATGGTCGGCGGCTCGGGATGCGGTGTCGCCTCCGCGACTGGTGCGGCGTACCGAACGCGTTCCTCGGCGGTGAGAGGGGCGTCGAAGGCGTCAGGGGCGCGCTCGGTCACCGCCGTCGGTCCGTACTTCGACTCGAAGTGCTCATGCAATGACCCGAAGGCCCCGAGCAGGTCGAGTCCCGGTGCGAGCAACCGCGTGGAGCCGTTGAGGTAGAGCACGTCCTTGAAGAACAGCACGAGGCCGGGCGGCAGCGACAGGCGATGCTCGACGAACACCGACATCACCCGGGGCGCGCCGTCGCGCAGATCGTCGACCGACAGCGTGGCCGGACGATCGCGCTCCTGACTCAACCGAGCCAGCAACTCCCGGCGGTCGGTGTCGTCCGGCAGGGCGCCCATGGCATCGAGGCCACGCAGTTGGGTGGCGACGTCGCGGGTAGCGATGCCGACGAGGAGGTGGCGCAGACCAGCACGCTCGGCGTCGTCGAGGCGGGCGCAAATGCCGAAGTCGACCAGACCGAACTTCCCGCCGGGCAGGCAGATGACGTTGCCAGCATGCAGGTCGCCGTGGAAGCGGCCGAACACGGTTGCACCCTCGACCAGCGAGCGGAGCCCGGCCATCAGCAGGCGGGTGGTGTCGACCCCGGCCGCGGCCATCGAATCGAGATCGTCGAAGTGGGTGCCCTCGAGCCGTTCCATCACGATGACCCGGCGGGTGACCATCGCCGGATGCGGGCGAGGCGCGACCACGTCGTCGACGCCGGCGTTGGCCAGGTCGCACCCGATGTCGACCATGTTCTGGGCCTCGAGCCGGAAGTCGAGCTCCTCGAGAATGGTGGTGGCGAAGACCCGCACCACGGCCATCGGATCGGCGACCGGAGCGTTCGGAAATATGCGACCGACGAGGCGGGCGATCGGCGGCATCGACCGTAGGTGAGAAACGATCTCGGCTTCGATGCCAGGGCGTTGCACCTTGACGATTACCGACGTGCCATCCAGCAGGCGTCCGACATGCACCTGCGCGATCGACGCGGTCGCCAACGGCTGCGGGTCGACGTAAGCAAAAGTGGCATCGACCGGTCCCATCTCGGCCTCGAGGATCCGGAGGATTTTCACCCAGCTGACGGGCGGGCAGCGGTCGCGGCACGAGCCGAACGCGTCGACTACCACGTCGGGGAACAGTCCCCGTCCGGAGGCGATGAACTGACCGAGCTTGAGATACGACGGACCCAGCCGTTCGAAGGCCTCACGCAGACGGACCGCCCCCGACACGTTCATCGGTCGACGGCCGGTCGCGGCTCGGAGCAAGTCGACGGCCACGAAGGCGGCCAGGCGACCAACCAGCACCGCCACGACCCGGGCCAAGCGGCGTACGCGAGCGAGGGGATGGCCCGGCCCGAGCAGGTCTTCTACCCGGCTGGGGATGGCGTCGCGGGCAGGCTGCAGCGCGTCGGGCCATGTTGCCGCGGCTTCGGCCAGTCCGCCGATACCGTCCAGCCAGCGCCGGGCCGAGTCCGGCGCGGCGGTGTGGGCTGCGTTCCCCATGAGATCCCCCAGTGGCGCCAAAGCGGCTACCTGTTACTCACGGTAACGCACGGCGCCTGCTGAAGCACTACCCGAGGTGATCGATCCGCGATCAGGCGGACGAGGGCGGCATGTCGAAGGCACAGCGCGGTCCGGGCGCGCTGACCAGGCGCTGATCGAGCGTGGCCAGCGGCGCTCCCAGCAGTTCGGCCACGGCCACGTACCAGGCGTCGTAGGAACTGAGGTTGTGCCGCAACTCCCAGACCCGGGCGGCGACGAGATCGAAGGCCACGAGCTGGACGCGAAGGTCGAGCAGATCGCCGTATGCGAGCGAGGCCACGTCGTCGGTGATGTCGCCTGCTGCCGCGGCCCGGCGCAGCACGCTGGCCACCTCGACGGTGAGCAAGTGCGGGGCAGCAAGGTCGGAAGTGAGCAGCGTCTCAGCCCACTGCCCATCCGGGCCTGTATCGATCAGGGCGGCCACCACCGTCGACGCATCGACGACCGTGGTCACCGCCGACCGACGTCGAGGTGGCGGAGGATGCGCTTGCCCGGAAGCTTGGTCGCGGTGCGCTCCTTCCGGGCCGAGACACGAGCGGCGAGGGCCTCGGGATCGGGCCGGCTGGCCAGGTCAATGAGCTCGCGGAGCAGGTACTCCTGCAGAGACCGGCCCGACCGCGCGGCCCGCCCGGCCAACTCATCCCGCGCCTTGTCCGGTACATCACGAATGGTGATCGAAGCCATGCATGCATAATAGCAGCAGCCACAGCACTTTGCAGCGACGTCGAAGGCACCGCAGGGGTAGCTCAGGCAGCAGCAACGGGTACCCGAGGTGGTCAACCACCGATCACCCGCAGGTGCTGCCCCCGCGGAAGCACCATCCCGAGGTGATCATGCCCACCGGCGGTTCAGAGGACGCGGCTGAGGGCAACCGCGAGGGCGGCGCCAGTCATCTGCAGACCGACCAGACCGACAAACAACATCGCCAGTTGTGAGCGCTGACCAGCCAAACCCTGGGCCAACTCAAGTCGCAGCGCAGCACCCATGCCCGTGACGTCGGCCCGCACCTCGGCGATCTCGCCTCGCAAGCTGGCGAACCCGCCATCCATCCGAGCCTCTAGAGCATCAAGATCTCGCTTCGTGGCAACGTCCGCCCATCCAACGGGAGGCAGCATCGCCATCAGTGTGGCTGCCTTGTCACGTCCATGGACCATGAGGTTACCGGTGACGTGCGACAGCGTCGAGCGACTAGTTGCCGACCGGTTTACTCCGTCTGTCGCTTCGACCGCGGGCCGGAGCCGTAGTCGCCGAACGGGGCGTCGCGTTGGTGCACCGCTTCCCGGAAGCCGACCTCGTTGCTGAGTCCGACGAAATCCATGCCCTCCTGGGTATGGCGAGCGACGCCGTCGAACAGCACCCCGAGCGTGCGCGTCGACTGCACGCCCATGTGCTCGACGGCCTGGTTGAGCATCAGCTTGATCATCTGCAGTTGGTTGAGGGGCAGCTTGGCCATACGAGCGGCCAGACCGAAGGCGTGATCCGCCAGCTCCTCGGGCGGCACCACCTCCAGCACCAGCCCGATCTCGACAGCCTTTTGAGCCGAAATCTCGTCGCCGGTCAGCAGATAGCGCTTGGCTTGCTGGAACCCGATCCGGTGGATCCACATCGGCGTCGTCGGCACGCCCCACACCCGCGAGGTGGGATAGCCGAACACCGCGTCGTCGGCGGCCACGATCAGGTCGGCCCACAACACCAGGTCGGTTCCGCCGCAGATGCACCAGCCGTGAACAGCGGCGATGGTCGGCTTCGAGGCGTACCAAAGCTTCTGGTAGACGTCAACGAACTTGTTCATCATCTGCATGTCGGTGGCGGAGTCCCACAGGCGCGTGCGCTGGGTCTCGGCCGCCTGGGCCGGCGTCGCCCAGTCGAGCCCGTAGCCGGCACAGAAGGCCGGGCCTTCGGCGGCCAGCATGATCACCCGCACGTCGCGGTCGCCATCCGCGTCGTCGATGGCGGCCGACAGGTCGTTGGCCAACTCATTGGTGATCGTGTTGTAGGCCTCCGGGCGAGCCAGAGTGATGGTGCGCACACCCGGCGGTCAGAAAGTGAAGAGGCGGTGGAAGAGGTCGAGGACGGCTTCGTCGCCGAACCGTTCGACGTCGCCGTTCGTCGGTCGCTGGTAGAGGATCAGCTCGAGGTCGCCGACCGTTCCCCGCAGCGCCAGGTCGGCCTTGGCGTGCTCGCGGGTGATCTCGACGCCGTCAGGCTGCAATCGGAGCAACCACTCAGCCGCGTCACCGTCGGTGCCGTGCAAGTGCAGGGTCTCCCCGTTGGGAGCTGATCCGGCCGGTGGCTCGTGTTCCCATCGATCGACGAAACTGAAGTCTCGATCGACAAACGTGAAGACCTCTTCGATGCCGGCGGTCGCGACGTCAGCCGGGATGGCATCGACCGGCACCCCGGCCGCCAGCTGTGTGTCGACCCGGTGGATGGTCAGCTCGTGGCACGACCGGGTGGCGGCGAAGCCGACGGACTGGTCTGATTCGTTCCAGGTCCAGCACGGCGTGTCGGCCGTGGCGTCGTGGAGGACATCGATGAGGTGACCAATCCAGGCATCGACCCAACCGGCGCGACCCTCCGGCCCAGGCTCTGCGCCGTGGTCTTGTTTGTCTTGGCCGAGGGCTTCGCACACCACGTGGGCCCAGAAGCCGCTGAACTCTCCGATGTGCTTGGCGAGCTGGTCGAGCGTGAAGTCAGGACAGGTCGGAACGGTGGCCTGCAGATCACCGGCGCGGAGCGCTCCAACGATCCCTTCCCGCGCGTCACTGATGCCTTCGATGAGTCGGTCGTAATCCATGGACACGATTGTCGCATTTCGACGCAGGAATCCGCTCCGGAGCCCGCCGGGACGAGGGCTGCGCTCCAGTCTTCGCTTTGACATCAGGATCGGTGCGAGTTCCGTACCGATCCTGGTGTCAAAGCACCATGGGCCGAGTGGCCACCTTGTCGTCGTCGGGATCGCGCGACAAACCGACGCTTCCCGGGCCTCAGACCGTGCCCGACGCGATCACCATGGGCTGGTCGAGCGGGGTGCCTCCGTCGACCACGTAGGGCTGCCAGGTCTCGACGACCTGGGCCTCGAGGGCCGCCTTCGCCTCGGTGCTGGCCTGGGCCACGATCGGTCCCATCGGCGTGAGGTTGATGTACTGCCACAGGAACTCGGCCGGACCGTCGAGCTGGAACCGGGCGGTGGTCATGTGGGCGTGGGCGGCGGAGAACCCCGCCTCGGCGAGCAGCCCGGCCACGGCATCGGGATCGGGCATGGAGAACACGACGTTGACGAAGCCGGCCAGGCCCGGATCGATGTGATGGGTCAGGGCATCTTCCATGGCCTCGAATGGGGCCTGGATCGGTCCCGGGGTGGTGACCACGATGCGACCCTCGGGCTTGAGGACGCGGCGCATCTCCCGCAGCACGGCCACCTTGTCGGGCATGAACATCAGCCCCATCTGGCACAGGGCGACATCGTGCGACCCGTCGGGCAGGGGCAGGCTGGCCGCGTCGGCCTCGTGCCACTCGATGGGGGCACTGTCGGCGAGGGCGGCGGTGCGCCCGGCCACCTCGATCATGTCGGGGGCGACGTCGACACCGACGACTGAGCCGGTGGGACCGACCGCTGCGGCCGCCAACCGGGCCACGATGCCGGTGCCGCACGCGACATCGACAACGGATTCCCCGGGCTGCAGGTCGGCGGCATCGAGCGTGCCCGCCGCCACCGGCGTTCCGATGGCGGGCACGAAGTACCGCTCGTAGTTCTCGGCGCCGGTGCCGCTGAAGTGCTCATAGGTGGCGGTGGTCATCGGGACCCGCCCTCCACCATGGGCGCCTCGGCCGCGTGGCGGGTGCGCAGCTCGTCGTCCCACCCACCGTTGCAGTAGGTGGTCACCGCGGTGATGCGACCGTCGCTCACCTCGCACCGGTGGATGCGGCGAGCGGTGATGACCCCCGCGGGGGTGTGCTGGGTCTCGACGTGCTCGGTGACGAACCCGGTGGTGGTCGCGACGGTGGAGACCACGTCGATCTCGACCGGTCCCTCGGCGATCGAGCGGAGCTGGCTGGTGAAGGCCTCACCCGGCCCCACGAACTGGAACCGCCACAGCGGCGGGAGGAAGTCGAAGAAGGTGTCGGCGGCGAAGAGGTCGTCGCGGGCCTCGAAGTCGGCGAAGCACCGGTGAAACTCGGCGCTGAGTCGCTCGGTCTCGTGGGGGTCGAGCACGGGGGGTGCGGTGTCGGTGGGCATGTTGCTCCTTTGGGAGTCGGGCCTCGGCACTGGGACAGGACCGAGCCGGCGAGTCAGCCGGTGCCACTGACGGTACGGAGCGCGCCCAGTGGAAACATCGCCCGGACACCCCATTTTCGCGGTCGGCCGCTATGGGGTGTTCGCCCCATGCCGGCGGCTCCGGCAGGCACGGGCGGTGAGGCTCCGGTGAGGCTCCGGTGAGGCTCCGGTGACTCAGAGCACGTCGTGTTCGAAAGCCCACGCCGTGGCCGCGGCCCGGCTGCTCACGCCGAGCTTGGCGAAGATGTTCTCCAGGTGGCGGCTGACGGTGTGCTGGCTGATCACGAGAACCTCGGCGATCTGTTTGTTGGTGCTTCCCCGGGCGACCTGGACCAGCACGTCGCGCTCGCGGGGCGACAGTCGGGCCCCTCCCCCGCTGCTCGGGTCGGGCCCCTCCCCCGCTGCTCGGGTCGGCCCCGGTCGCCCCGGTCGCCCCGGT
>JBPCMH010000214.1:0-4383 GCA_051002495.1 Acidimicrobiales bacterium | reverse complement strand
TGGCCACCGCGAGATCCGCGATCGTGGTGTCTTCAGTCTCGCCCGACCGGTGCGACATGACCGAGGTGTAACTGGCCGCCGTGGCCATGCCCACCGCGTCGAGGGTTTCGGTCGGCGTGCCGATCTGATTGACCTCGATCAGGATGGAGTTGGCCACCCCGGAGACGATGCCGCGGCTGAGACGCTCGGTGTTGGTCACGAACAGGTCGTCGCCGACGAGTTGCACGCGGTCACCGAGCGCCTTGGTCAGCTTGGCCCAGCCGTCCCAGTCTTCTTCGTCCATGCCGTCCTCGATCGAAACGATCGGGTACCGGTCGCAGAGGTCGACCCAGAAGTCAGCCATCTCGGCTGGGGTCAAGGATCGGCCCTCGCTGGCCAGCTCGTACCGACCGTCGCGGAAGATTTCGGAGGTGGCGGGGTCAAGCGCGATGGCGATCTCGTCACCGGGCGTACGGCCCGAAGCCTCGATGGCCTCGACGAGGAGCTGGATCGCCGCCTCGTTCGACTCAAGGTCTGGGGCGAACCCGCCCTCGTCGCCCACCGCGGTCGACAGGCCTCGGTCGTGGAGGAGGTTCTTGAGCGTGTGGTAGGCCTCGACACCCCAACGCAGGCCTTCGGAGAAGCTGGCCGCGCCGACCGGCATGAACATGAACTCCTGCAGGTCGACGTTGTTGTCGGCATGCGCGCCGCCGTTGATGACGTTCATCATCGGGACGGGCAGCACGTGCGCGTTCACGCCTCCGACGGAGCGGTACAGCGGAAGCTCGAGCTCATCGGCGGCGGCCTTGGCCACGGCCAGCGAGACCCCGAGCATGGCGTTCGCGCCGAGGTTGGCCTTGTTGTCGGTGCCATCGAGATCGATGAGCGTGCGGTCGATGCCTCGCTGATCGAGCGCGTCGAGGCCGTCAATCGCGTCGAGCACGGTGCCGTTGACGTTGGCCACGGCTCCCTCGACGCCCTTGCCCTGGTACCGGTCGCCTCCATCTCGCAGTTCGACCGCCTCGAACTGGCCGGTCGAGGCGCCGGAAGGAACGATGGCCCGACCGCGAGCGCCGGACGCGAGAAAGACTTCGACTTCGACGGTCGGGTTCCCACGGGA
This sequence comes from Acidimicrobiales bacterium, assembly GCA_051002495.1. Lineage (GTDB taxonomy): Bacteria > Actinomycetota > Acidimicrobiia > Acidimicrobiales > CADCTF01 > JBPCMH01. Next base: position 3,284 of record JBPCMH010000214.1, on the reverse strand, counting down.
GTCGAGGACTTCCCGACCGATGACGTGTTGAATAGCGCTCATGCCGGCCTGTTGCTCCTGTTGCTGGTGTTGAAACCGTAGCCCACCCTGGGCGAACGGCAAAGGACGGTGGTCCAAACCGCCTAGAACGGTCAGTCGGACTCGTCGGGCTGCGGCCAGAGCCACTCCGGCGCTGGGTCGGGGTCGCGACCTGTAATCAGCGGACCGCGCCTTTGGCCGACTCCCAGAGGCGGTCGAGCTCCGCGATCGAAGCCCCGGCAAGATCGATGCCCTGCTCGGTTGCGGCTGCCTCGACGTGCACGAACCGTTCCTTGAACTTGGCCGTCGACCCCCGCAAGGCCGACTCCGGGTCGATCCCTAGGTGACGAGCCAGGTTCACGACGGAGAAGAGCACATCTCCCAGTTCGTCTTCGCTCGGCTCAGACCGCAGTTCGGCGAGTTCTTCATCGATCTTGTCGTACACGGGCGGCACCTCGCGCCAGTCGAAGCCGACCGAAGCGGCGCGCTTGCCCACCTTGGCCGCCTGCAGCAGCGCAGGCAACGCAGCAGGGATTCCATCCATGGCGCTGGCCCGTCCCTTCTCGACACGCTTGGCCGCCTCCCAACTCACGCGGAGACCCTCGACGTCGGTCGCCGGCGCTCCACCAAACACATGGGGATGACGACGGTGCAACTTGTCGTGGATGCCTCTGGCCACGTCGGCCAGGTCGAACCAGCCCGCCTGCTCCGCGATCGTGGCATGGAAGAACACTTGAAAGAGCAAGTCACCGAGCTCCTCCTCGAGGTGCTCGACGCCCTCTCCATCCGGCCCAAGGCCCTCGATGGCATCGACCACCTCATAGGTCTCCTCGATGACGTACCGGCGCAGGCTTTGGTGGGTCTGTTCCCGATCCCAAGGGCACTGCTCGCGCAACGTGCGAACCAACTCACCGAAGCGAACCAGCTCAGCCGCCACGGGCGAGCCCATCTCAGCGATGTACACGGAGGTGAGGTGATCAGGATCGAGCGTGCGATCGAGGTCGGCCCAGTCGACCTCCCGGATTACCTCGTCTTCGAGGCCGAGGCGGCACAACAACACCGCGGACTCCGGCGGGTCGTCAACAGCCAGCTTGATGGCAGAAAGCACATCCCGACGGTCGCACTGGGCGACAAGGAGCGGACCCCGCTCACCGGCGGCCTCGGCGGCGAACCGGTGGCCGTCGATGACCCTGACGCCGGCGGCGACCGGGTCGATGCCGAGCCGAGCCCAGGCCAGGTCGAGGAAGGACAGAGCCGCCAAAACCTCAACATCGATCTCCGCACGCTCGCGTAACAACTCGACGGTCCTCTCCGCAACCGCGGGCGAGCCGGGGACGGCGTAGAGCACCTCCCCGTGAGCCGCGGCGGCCGCCACGAGCGCATTCACGATGGCCGCGTACACCTCATCCAGCGACGACGCGGTGTCGTAGATCTCGTCGAAGCTGTGAGCGCCGTCCAGCAAGGTCGCGGCCGGGTGGCGGCTGGTCCGGATGAAGCGGAACTCGATGCGCTCGATGGCGGCTGTGGCGGCCGCGGTCACCAGGTCGGGGCCGGCGGGCCCGAGCCCGACGACCACGACCCGAGCGGTCACGGCGTTGGTGTGTCGGTCGGCCCACCGGGGGTCGGGGCCGGGTCGGTGGCGTCGGCCGTCGTCGTGGTCGGACGATCTGGCGGAATCACCCTCGGCGATTCGCCTTCTGCACTGAACCGTCCGTACCGAGGGTTGACCTCGATCTTCAACTCGGAGGTCTGGCCAAGCAGCCAGGTCTGGAAATCGCCCTGGGCCTGGGCCAGCAAGCGCTGCCGAACCTGGTCCTCGGCCTCGTCAAGGGTCTGCACCTTCCGCTCGGTAACGAGGATGAGGTGGATACCGAACTGCGTGCGGACCGGATCGCTGACCTGGCCGGGCTCGAGCGTCTCCATCGTGGTTTCGAACTCCGGCACGAAGTTGCCTGGCCCGACGCAGCCGAGGGAGCCCCCGGACTCTGAGGTTTGGTCTTTCGACGCCTCCCCCGCCACCTTGGCAAACTCCTCGCCTCGGGCGATCCTGGCCTTGAGCCGATTAGCTTCCGCGATGAGCGCGCTGGCATCGGCTCCCGAGTCGAGGCTGGGGGTCTCGCCCCTGGTCTGGGGCGAGAGCAGGATGTGGCTCACACACGTCTCGGCGAAGAGTTCGGCCTTGTTGGCCTCATAGAACTCAGCGACGGCCTCATCGGTGATGGGCTTCTCAGCCATCGCCGCCTGCAGTGCGACCACCTCCGCGTTTCGCCGGGTCAGCGTGTCCTGATAGTTCTTCGAGAACTCCTCGAACACCGCCGCGCCGGCGGTCTGATCCTGCACCGTCTCCCGGCTGGAAGCGGTGTCGGCATCAGAGAGGTTGAGCTCGCGGCGTTCGAACTCCTGATGCACAATCTCGAGAAGGATCTGTCGATTCAGCACCTGGGCCACGAAGGCGGTGTCAAAGGTGCCCTTGCCGGTGCCGGTGATGACCGCGCCTTGCTGCTCCAGTTGCGTGCGGTAGGCCGCATTCCCGGCGATGGCTTCGAGCTCTTCGTCGAGCGCCTTCTGGCTAATCCGCTTCCCGTCCACGATGGCGGCATAGGAGCTGGTGGAGCCGCACCCGGCTCCAACAAAGAGGACAGCAGCAAACAGCACAAGGAGGCGCAGGCGGAGGCTCACAATCCCGAGGATGCTACAGATGGGTCGTCGGGTGGTACCACCTCGGCGAGCAGTTCCTGGAGCCACACCGCAGCCGAGTGCCCCCGCGGGATCGGCACGACTAGTTGGTCAAGATCATCCTTGTGCACCGCCTTCGGATACAGCCGTTTCAGCTTGGTCTCCTGGCTGGCGCGCAGCCGAATCGGGCTGATCCGGGCCACGTCCCTGGCCACCGCCACCTCTCGCACACCGATCCTGGCGCACTCCGCCCGCAACAGCGCCACGTTGAGGAGCGCCTGCGCCGGTGGAGGCACCGGGCCATACCGATCCAGCCACTCGGCCTCGATGTCGGCCACCTCCACCTGCGTTGTGACCGCAGCCAGGCGGCGGTAGGCCTCGAGCCTGAGCTCTTCCTTTGCCACGTACTCCGGCGGAAGGTTGGCATCGACCGGTACGTCGAGCTTGATCTCTGCGGGCGCCCGCGGCTCCTCACCCTTGAGCTCAGCCACCGCTTCGCTCACCATCTGCACATAGAGGTCATAACCAACCGCGGCGATGTGGCCGCTTTGGTCTTCACCGAGGAGGCTGCCCGCGCCTCGGATCTCCAG
>JBPCMH010000213.1:0-3674 GCA_051002495.1 Acidimicrobiales bacterium | reverse complement strand
GCCGCAGGTCTGCAGCGCTCACTGCGTTCGCACTTCAGAGCGGGTTGGTAGGGCCGGCGGGTCAGGCGGTGAGGGAGGTCCAGGTCTGGGGACCGACAATGCCGTCGACGGAGAGGCTGCGGGCTCGTTGGAAGCCGAGGACGTGAGCTTCGGTCCGGGGACCGAAGTCGCCGTCGGGGGCGCACCCGAGACGCCGTTGCACCCACGGCACCGGGTCGCCGGTCGAGCCCCGTCGCAGCGTGGGCCGCTCGACGGGCGCCGTCACTCGGCGTAGGGCGGCCCACGTCTGGGGCCCGACCCGACCGTCCACGGCCAACCCGTTATCCGTCTGGAAGCGGCGGACGGCCGCATCGGTGGTGGCGTCGAACGTGGCGGAGTCGGGTACTCCCAACAGGCCGTGGAGGATCTTGACCCCCCAGCCGCGGGACCCGATGGTGACCTCGTCGTTGCCGGCCGCCGCCGTGGTGGCGTCGCTCAGGCCGTCATCGTCGGTGTCGGTCGCTGTTCCGGCGGCTCCACCGGTGGTCGAGGTCGTCGACGTCGATGCGTCGGTCGAACCTGCGGGAAGCGTCTGGTCGCCTCGGTATACCCAATGCCACGGCTCGTCCTTGGGACGGCCGAGGTGCCAACCGAGACCGGGACCGTTGGCCTTCAGCCAGTTCAGCACGCTGTGCCCGAACGGCTTCTGGGGCATCCCGATACTGAGGTCGACGGCGAAGCCCCAGCCGTGGACACTGCGGCCGGGGGTGGCGGACCACTGGGGCTTGGCCCGCTTCAGCGCCACTTGCTGGTCGAGCGTGCGGTACGAGTCGGTGCATGTCAGGTCGATGCCGGCCCTCTGGGCCTGGTTGCGCAGGCGTTGGAATCCGGCCGCCGCCGCCGGATGGAGGCGGTGCCAGCTGACCCCGATCCGTTGCAGGAGCGAGTCGGGCAACAGCCCGTTTCCGTACTCGGCCACATCGAACGGGATGTCAACGCCCTCTTGACGCCGCGAGCCGCCGCGTTGGCCCTCCTCGCCATCGAGATCGGGCTCGTGGGTTTCGTCGAGTACGAACAGCGGTTCCTCGTCGAGGTCGATGGCCCCTTCGCTCGCGGATTCGTCCGGGGCTGAAGCGTCATGCGTCATGTTCCGGCACGGTAGGTACCGGGCCCCGGCGGCGCCACCGATTTACGCGGTGGCGTCGAACTCAGGCGGTGCTTGCGTCGGCGGGGATGTCGTCGCCGGTGCGGGCGGCGCTGCTTGACGGCGGCGGAGGGGTCAATTGGCTGCGCTGGTTGGCGAGCCCCTGGAACAGTTGGGCCAGGTCGATACCGAGCAGATCACTTGCCAGCTGCAGACCCTGGGTGACGTTCTGGGCGGCGTTCTTCGTGATCTGGCTGGCGCCGTCGGTGGAGATGACCGTCATCTTGTCCACGGCCGCCAACGGGGCGGCGGCTTCCCGGACGAGTTGCGGGAGCATGTCGGCCAGGAGGTCGAGGATGGCGGCTTGGCCGTACTGCTCGTACGCCGTGGCCTTCTTCTCCATCGCGGCCGCCTCGGCATCGCCGCGAGCGCGGATGGCCGCGGCCTCGGCCGAGCCTTCGAGTTCGAGTGCCTCGGCGGCGGCGGCGCGACGAGAGCGCTCGGCGGCACCCTGGGCGGCGCCTTCGAGTTCGACGGCCTTGGCCAACTCCTGACGCCGCTGGCGCTCGCCGGCACCGACCAGGCGGTCCTCCTCGGCGTGGGCCTGGGCGGCCTCCACCGACGCGATGCGGGCGGCCTCGGCCTCGCGCACCCGCTTGGACTTGTCGCCCTCGGCCTTTTGTTCGACGGCGTAGCGCTCGGCGTCGGCCGGCTTGCGCACCTCGGTGTCGAGCTCGCGTTCCTTGAGGGCGGCCATCCGCTCGGCCACCAGCTCCTGGGCCCGGAACACCTCTTGGTCCTTGGCTGCCTTGGCCAGCGGTCCGGAGGCGCGGGCGTTGGCGGCGGCGGCGTCGGTCTCGGACAGGATCAGCGCCTTGCGCAGTTCTAGTTCGCGATTGGCGACGGCGATCTCCTCTTCGGCCTTGATGCGCGCCTCTTCGGATTCGCGCCGGGCCATGGCCTCGGCGATGGACGCCTCCTTCTCGGCCCGGGCCGCCTCGGGCCGGCCGAGGTCCTGCAGGTAGTTGCCCTCGGTCTTGATGTCCTGGAGCTGGAACGTGTCGAGCACGAGGCCCTGATTGGTCAGCGACGACTCGGCCTCTTCGGCCACCTCGCGAGCGAACGCAGCCCGGTCCTTCACGATCTCCTCGACCGACAGCCGACCGACGATGGCGCGCAGCGAGCCGGCGAGCACCTCCTGGGTGAAGGGCTCGATCTCGTTCTGCTGGCCGAGGAACCGCTGGGCCGAGGCCCGTACGGCGTCCTCGGTGCCGCCGACCTTCACGATGGCGACACCCTCGAGCGAGCACTTGATGCCCTGGGCCGACACAGCCGAACCCACCGAGATGGCGATCTGGCGTGACGACAGGTCGAGAATCGCCAGCTTCTGGACGACGGGCAGCACGAACGTGCTGGCCCCCATCACCACCTTCTGGCCGGACAGGTCGGTGGAGATCCGTCCGGTTTCGGGATTGGTGACGGCGCGGCCCTTACGTCCGGTGACGATGAAGGCTTCGTTGGGTCCGGCGACCCGGAACCGGCTGGCGACGAGCGCCGCAACCGAGAACAGCAGCGCAGCCAGCACGATGAGAAAGACGAGGATGGGATTCATGGCGTCCTTTCGGGAACGTCGGGGTAGGGGAGAACGGACTTGCCGCCAACAGGTGACGGGTCACGATGTCCGCGTCGGAGTAGGACGGCTCCTGTGTCAACTGAAGAACTGCGTCTCGGCCTCGACTCGCAGCTTCGTCGGCGACTCGACGCCGATGACGACGACGGCGGCTCCCGTCGGGATGTCGTTGGCGGCGGTGACGGTGTACTTGGTGGGTGCTCCACCGAGGGGCAGCACCACTTCGCCCAGGGCGTTGGCGCGCACGGCGGTGACGACGCGACCGGACTTGCCGATGAGCGAGGCCGTGGTGGGAGTGGCGTCGGTGGGCTGGTGGATGAGCGCGTTCGTGAACTTGTAGGTGCCCGCCCCCATGACGACGCCGCCACCGACGGCCACGGCCACGGCCGCACCGGCGGGAGCACCCATACCGGAATCGAGGAACCAGCCGACGAGACCGAAGGCTGCGAGAAAGGCGCCGATCACGGGTCCGGACAGGAAGTCGAGGTCGGGGACCAGGTCGTCGATGACGTCGTCGAACAGGAGCGACGAGAGGAGCAGGAGCGCTCCGATGATGCCGATGACGACGAACATGGCGTGAATTCTGCCACCACCCGATCGGGGCCCGAACCTCGGTTGATGCCGGTTCGGTGAATTCGGCCGACACGGGTCCGAAACATTCCGACGCCGACCGCCCGTGAGCACTCGACCGGGGGACTTCCGTCACGTTCCGTTGGGGGCGTCGGCGGCCCATCGGTACGGTGAGCGTGTCTCACCCAGACCCCAATCCCCCGGAAACAAGGAGCGAGACCCATGATGTCCATCGACACGATCACCCGTCACGCTACCGCCCGCCGCGACCAGCGCGAATCCCGCCTGCCCGCCCTGCCGGCCAAGTGCCTCGAACTCAACCGGGCCGCGGCCGAGCGCGCGGTCGCGCAG
>JBPCMH010000212.1:0-3893 GCA_051002495.1 Acidimicrobiales bacterium | reverse complement strand
ACCTGCGCACGCTGCCCGTGCTGCATGCCGATGAGACCACCGACCGGGTCGGCACCAAGAACTGCTGGATGCACGTGGTGTCCACCGGGCTGTTCACCCTCGTCCACGCCTCGGTGACCCGCGGTGGCGACGCCATCGACGAGGCGGGGGTGCTGCGGGGATACCGGGGCGTGATCGTGCACGACCGCCTGGCCATGTACTGGAAGCTGAAGGCGAAACACGGGCTGTGCGCCGCCCATCTCCTACGCGACCTCGCCGACGTCGCCATCGGCGTCACCCAGACCGCATGGGCCGCCGGGCTCGCCAGCCTGCTCGTGGAGATCAACGCCGCCTGTGAAGACGCCCGTCGACGGGGCCTCGAGCAGATCGGCCCCTCCTACCAACGGGCCTTCGCCGCCCGCTACGACACCCTCGTGGCCCAGGGCCTGGCCGCCAACCCCGAGCCGGCGTCGGGACGCAAGCGCGACTACTGCGAGCGCCGCTCGTTCAACCTGGCCACCGCCTTCGCCACCCACCGCAAGGCGGTCCTGCGCTACATGTACGACCTCGACGTCGCCTTCACGAATTATGCCGACGTTCGCGTTATGCCGAGGAGGGTGGCCGCGCCCTGGCGGGGCGGGCTCGCGGCGGGGTTGAGTTCGGCATAATCACAGGCCTTCGAGGAAGGCGAGGATCTTGTCGGTGGGCGTGTAGCGGCCTGGCCGGGTTCGGGGTGGCGAGGTCCGGTCCAGGGCGCGTTGTTTGAGCTCCAGGTCGGCGTGCAGGTAGTGACGGGTCGAGGCGGGCGACTCGTGGCCGAGCCACAGGGCGATGGTGGTGATGTCGATCCCGCTGGCCAGCATGCGCATGGCGCAGGTATGGCGGAGCGTATGGGGTGTCACGTTCTTGGTCCGTAGCGAGCCGACCTCGGCGGCGGCGTTGCTGAGGTGAAGGGCGAAGCGTTGGGCGGCGGCGTCGCTGCTCGTGGGCCGCGCTCGCCCTCGGGCGGGGAACAGCGCAGTGTCGGCGACCGCCGGGTTGGCTCGGGCCCACGCGGTGAGCGTGGCGGTCGTCGACTTGTCGAGTGGTGTGATCCGCTGCTTGCGTCCTTTGCCGGTGACGACGATGTGAGCCGGACGGCCGGTCGCCAGGTCGGACTTACGGAGACCGCCGAGCTCGCCGACGCGGATGCCGGTGGTGATCATGAGGAGCAGCCACGCGTGGTCGCGTTGTCCGGTCCAGGTGTCGCGGTTGGGGGCGGCGAGGAGTGCGTCGACCTCGTCGTCGTGGAGGTAGGTGACCTGGACGCGGCCGGTCGTCTTGGCCGGGATGGCCAAGACGCGGGCGATGAGCTCGGCGTGTTCGGGGTGCTGGAACGAAGCGTAGGTGAAAAGCGAGTGGATGACGGCCAGACGAGCGTTGCGGGTGGCGACGCTGACGTTGCGGTCTCCTTCGAGCATGTCGAGGAACCCGGTGATGGTCCTGTCGTCGAGGTGTTCCACGTCGAGGCGGGCAGGGGTGACTTTGTGGCGTTGGTGGGCGTAGGTGAGCAGGAGTCGCAGGCAGTCCCGGTAGGCGGCGACGGTGTTGGGGCTGGCGTCTCGCTGGCCGATGAGGTGGTCGGTGAACCAGGCCTGCAGGGTGGGGGCGAGGGCGGTCAACGGGGCCGCCGCTTCATGGCCGCAGCGACCCGGTCGGACACGACGCTCATCAGCTCGGGGCTGGCGGTCAGATACCAGTAGGTGCTGAAGGCGTCGGCGTGACCCAGGAACGTCGACAACACGGCGAGGCGAGCGTCGACATCGAGGCCTCGGCGGAGGGCGTCAACGAGGGTGTCGACGGCCAGGGTGTGCCTGAAGTCGTGCATCCTCGGCGGTCGAGTCCCGGGCTGGGGGGCCAGCTCGCAGGTGTCGACCAGGCGGCGGAAGGCGCCTTGGACCGTCGTCGGCGCTATCCGTTGACCGTCAGGTCCGACAAGGAGCGGCCCGTCGCGCCGGCCAGCGCAGTACGCGTCGAGCCGCTCCGCGGTGCTGGGGTGGACCGGGACCAGGCGCTGGCGGTCGAGCTTGCCGTGCACGGTCAACACGAGCCGGCTCGGATCGAAGTCGGCGATGTCGAGGTCGAACGCCTCTCCGCTGCGCAGCCCGGTCACATAGAGAAGTCCGATGATGACGTCCATGGCGTCGGCGACGAACCTGGCGGGCAGCTGTTGGGCGGCGGTCATGAGCTGTTCGACCTGGTCGAGCGAGTACAGGTATGGGGTCTTGCGCTGGTAGCTGCCGCGGATCAGACCGGGAGGGATCGGGTCTGCCGCGGTCGGGTCGATGGCCCGGAGCCAGTCAAGGAAGCCGCGGATAACGCCGAGTCGGTGGGCCTGGGTGGTGCGACTGACCACGTCAGCCCGGCGGGTAGCGAAGGCCACGGCATCGCTGACGGTGACCCGGCCGGTGCCGCCGGCGTGGACGGCTTCGGCGAAGGCAGCGAGCAGGACGCCTTCACCGACGAGCTTGTAGCCGCGTGCCCGGCGCTGCTCCATGTAGCGGGTGACGGCGACGCGAACATCGACGCTCACCGTCGGGCCCCGGGCCACGGGCGGGCCAGCTCGGTCAGCGCGGCGATGTCGGCTCGGGCGTAGATCGTCGTGGCCGTCATGCTCGAGTGCCGCAGCAGCTGGCCGGCCTCGACGAGTCCCCCGCCCCCGGCGATCACACGCATCGCCGCGGTGTGCCGGAACCGGTGCGATCCGCCGGCCAGGCCGGCCCGACGCATCGCGTGGCACACCATGCTGGTCACCGTCGACGCCCAGATCGGGGCGTGCGGCGCGTCGATCGTCAGGAACACCGCACGGTGCGTCGTCCCGTCGGGGCGGCCGTCACGCAGGTAGGCGACCAGCACATGGCCGACATCGTGCGGGATCGGGACCCGATCGAGCCGGCCCCGCTTGCCGGACACGATGATCGTCCCGTCCCGCCAGTCCAGCGAGTCCAAACGCAGGCCCGCCGCCTCCCCGGCCCGCAGACAAAGACACAGCACCAATGTCACCAGAGCCACATCACGGACCTGGGCGGCCGGGTCCGAGGACAACGACGCGAACACCGCCTCCACCTCCGCCGGCGACAGGCCCTGGGGCGGCGGCGGCCCACCCGGCGCATACATCGACAACACCTGCTCGTGGAGCGGCTCCGCGATCATCCGCTCCCGCCACAGCCACCGCAGCAGCGCCCGCACCGCGTTGATCCGCACCTGCACCGACCGCGGCTTGTCGCAAGCGACATGCCCGTCGATGAACTCACCGACCCCCTCCGACGTCAACGCCTCACACCGCCCGGCGAACACCGCGACCAGGGGACGCACCTGCGAGCAATAGCTCCGGACCGTCGCCGGCGACGCCCCCCGTCCCGACACCAGATCCGACTTGAACGCGGCCAGCACCGCCTCCGCCTCGTCGCCCGGCGCGGCCACAGCCGCCGGCGCGATGGCTGCCGACTCCCGCAGGAAGCCGACCAGCGGCACCAGGCCCAACGGCGACCGCAACGTCGCCGTGCGACCACGACGATGAGCCGCGTACTCGGCCAGCACGTCCGAGTCGACCGCAGCCAGGACGATGCCCCGGTCCTCCAGCCACCCCGACAAGTCACGCGCCATACGCGCCTGCGTCTCAATCGTCCGGGGCGAGTAGCCACGGCCCTCCAGCACCGCGGCGAACCCCTCCACATGCACCGCCAGCGGTCCTCGCACCGCCACGAACTGACCCGAGAACTTCCTCGACACGACGTCTCCTCTCCTCGATGGAGACGCCAGCGTCACCGCGGACAACCGCTCCGCGTTATGCCGAACTCAACCCCGCCGCGAGCCCGCCCCGCCAGGGCGCGGCCACCCTCCTCGGCATAACGCGAACGTCGGCATAATTGTCG
>JBPCMH010000211.1:0-4701 GCA_051002495.1 Acidimicrobiales bacterium | reverse complement strand
GCGCAGCACGGTGTAGAAGAGCCAGGTCCGGATGATGTCGTGAGCCTGTGGTCGCAGGTCGTAAGGGAAGACCTTCTCGAAGAGTTCGGGGTCATCGGCCCAGCCGCCGACGATCTGCGGGCTCAACGACGACGTGGCCCAGGTGTCCATGACGTTGGGCTCGCCCACGAAACCGCCCGCTTGGCCGCGCTGGTCTTCGGTGAAGCCCGGCGGAACATCGGTTGTTGGGTCGACGGGCAGCGTGTCGAGGGCCGGTTCGATCGGCGCGGTCCAGTCGACTTGGCCGGCGTCGCCGACCGGGTACCAAAGCGGGATCGGAACACCGAACGGCAGTTGACGGCTGATGTTCCAGTCGCCCGACAGGCCGTTGACCCAGTTCTCGAAGCGGACGCGCATGAAGTCGGGATGCCAGTCGAGTTTGTTGCCGTACTCGAGCAGGGACTCGCGCAACTCCGCGTCGCGGCCGCCGTTGCGGATGAACCACTGGCGGTTGGTGATGATCTCCAGCGGACGGGTGCCGTTCTCCCAGAACTTCACCGGACGCGTGATCGGCTTCGGTTCGCCGATCAGTTCGCCACTGTCGGCCAACAGTTCGGTGATGCGTTTCTGGGCCTGCTTGGTGCCCTTGCCGACCAGCTCGTCGTAGTGCCGCTGCGCGGCGTCGGTGGCGGTTGTCTCCCACCCTGGCGCACCCCAGGCGATGGGCTGCAGCGTGCCGTCGGGTCCGACGATGCCGCGCACGGGCAGGTCGAGCTCTCGCCACCAGATGACGTCGGTGTTGTCACCAAACGTGCAGATCATGGCGATGCCTGAGCCCTTTTCGGGGTCGGCCAACTCATGGGGACGGACGGGGACGCGCACCCCAAACAGCGGCGTGATGACCTCGGTACCGAACGCGTCTTTATACCGCTCGTCGTCGGGATGGGCGACGAGCGCGACGCACGCCGGCACCAGCTCGGGCCGCGTGGTCTCGATGAAGATGTCGCCGGAGCCGTCGGCCTTATGGAAGGCCAAGCGGTGGTACGCGCCGGGCAGCTCCCGGTCTTCGAGCTCGGCCTGGGCGACCGCGGTCTTGAACTCGACATCCCACACCGTCGGTGCCTCAGCGGTGTAGGCGATGCCTTGCTCCTTCAGCCGCAGGAACCCCTTCTGCGACGCCCGTTGGGCCCGTTCGCCGATCGTGGTGTACGTCTGGCTCCAGTCGACGCTGAGCCCGAGCGTGGTCCAGAGGCCGTGGTAGGCCTTCTCAAGCTCGGTGGTGAGCTCGAGGCACAGCCGGACGAAGTTGGGGCGCGAGATGGGCTGACGGGGCTTGGCCTTGGGACCTGGCGGCGTCAAGTCGGCCTCGACGGGCAGGGTCGGGTCGCAGGTGACGCCGTAGTTGACGCTGACCCGGCGGACGACGTTGAGGCTGTTGTCGTCCCATCCCATCGGATAGAAGACCTCCTTGCCGCGCATCCGCTGGTAGCGGGCAATGAAATCGGTGTGAGTGAAGGAGCAGCAATGCCCCATGTGCAGCGCGCCGCTCACCGTCGGCGGAGGCGTGTCGATCGAGTAGACCTGCTCACGCGTCGCGCTGCGGTCGAACGCGTAGGTGCCGTCGGCTACCCACTGGTTCGCCCACTTGTCCTCGAGACCTTCCAACTTGGGTTTGTCGGGAACATTGCGTGCCATGGTCCGGCCACGGTACCTGCCTCCTGCGACCGCAGTAGCCTTCATTTCTTGGCGAAGGTGTTGCACGGCGTGCGGCTCTTTGTCGCTGCGGTGGGCGGTGGGGTCGTCGCGGGCGGCGTCGCGGGATTCGGATCCCGGCTCATCATGTTCGTGATTCGCCAAATGAACCCGTCGTTCAACGGGCAGATCACCCATGAGTCAGCCGAGGTCGGACGGTGGACCCTGGCCGGCACCCTCGGGCTAGTGGTGGAGGGCATGTTCCTAGGCGTGACGGGTGGCCTCGTCTACCTTGTGGTCCGCCGATGGATGCCGGGACGACACCTCGTGAAGGGCCTGTCGTTCGGGGTGTTCCTCGTCGTCGTCGGTGGGCGATCGGTCATCGACGCCAACTACGAGTACTACCGGTATGTGTCGACGTGGGTGAGCGTCAGCCTCTTCGCATCGCTGTTCCTCCTGTTCGGGCTTGTGCTGTCGCCGTTGGTGGAATGGAGCGGACGGGGCGTGGCTGGTCCGCCCCGGTCGCGGGTGGTCCGTTGGGTTGGCAGTGTCGCCGTTGGTGCGCTTGTGGTGTGGTCGGTGATCGGCGACATCCGGACGCTCGACAGCACTTTCCGCGTGTTCGGTTGACGCGGCGGCACCTGCAGACAACTCGATACGGGCGCCTGTCGCGGTCCGGTTACCCTCGCGGCGTGCTGCGCGTCCATGACACCGCCCGAGGCCAGACGGTCGACTTCGATCCCCGCGAGCCGGGGAAGGTGTCGATGTACGTCTGCGGCCCGACCGTTTACGATGTCCCCCACATCGGGCATGGCCGGTTCGCGCTGGTCTTCGACGTGATCCGCCGCTACCTCGAGTGGACCGGACTCGACGTGCGCTTCGTCTCGAACATCACCGATATCGAAGACAAGATCATCAACAAGGCCAAGGAGGAAGGCCGATCGACCGAGGCGGTCGTGGAGGAGTACACCGCCGCCTGGTACGACGCCCTCGATGCACTTGGCGTCCGGCGTCCGGATGCCGATCCGAGAGCGACGGGCTACGTCGACCAGATGGTCGCGTTCATCGCCGACCTGGTGGATCGGGGACGGGCCTATGAGACGCCCGATGGCGTGTACTTCATTGTCGAGACCCTCGAGGGCTACGGACTGCTGGCCCGCCAGTCGCTCGAATCGCTCAAGGCCGGTGCTGGCGACCGCGCCGTCTTCGGCGAGGACCACAAGCGGAGCCCGGCCGATTTCGCTTTGTGGAAGAAGGCCAAGCCCAACGAGCCGGCGTGGGACTCACCGTGGGAGCAAGGGCGTCCCGGTTGGCACATCGAGTGCACCGTGATGGCACTTGACCTGTTGGGCGACGGCTTCGACTTCCATGGCGGCGGCGACGATCTCTGCTTCCCGCATCACGAGAACGAGCGAGCGCAGGCTCTCGGTGCCGGTCATACTTACGCCCGCTATTGGTTGCACAACGGAATGGTCAACGCCGGCGGCCAGAAGATGTCGAAGTCGACTGGCAACTTCACCTCTCTCACCGACCTGTTGACCAAGGTCGACCCGCGGGCGTACCGGTTGTTGGTGCTCCGCGCTCACTACCGGTCGCCGATCGAGGTCACCGGCGAGAACTTGGCCGACGCGACCGAAGCCGTTGGTCGACTCGACAACCTGGTGCGTCGGACCGCGGCCTTGCTCGCCGCTGACACGTCGCCAGAGGCTGACGCGCTCGATCGGTTCCGCGCTGCGATGGATGACGACTTCAACACGCCGGGCGCGACCGCGGTGCTCTTCGACTTGGTGCGCGCGGCCAACGGAGCGCTGGATGCTGGCGACGAGTCGTCGGCCGCGGCGAAGACGGCTGCCGCGTTGGAGATCGCCTCAGCCCTGGGCCTGGAGACGAGAGTTGTCGACGACGACGTGGACGACGCGTCCGCCGCGCTGGCCGCCGAGCGAGACGCGGCCCGGGCGGCCAAAGACTTCGCCCGTGCCGATCAGATCCGCGACGAACTCCTCGCGCTCGGATGGGTCATCGAGGACACCCCTTCCGGTACCCGCCTCACCCGCTAAAGGGGCCGCGACGAAACTACTTGCCTGATTTCTGTGTCTTCACCCCACGTCCAGGCGATCTGACTGCGCAAGTAGTTTCGTCGTGGTCGCTAACCCCGCCCGCCGGCGGCTCGGCGGTCGAAGGGCTGGGTGTTACAGGCCGATGGTGGTGGTGCGGCCGTCGAGGGGGCCGATGAGCGTGCCCTCTGAGCTGACGGTGACGCCGGCCGTGCCGCCGGGTCCGGCTGATTTGGGAGCGCAGCCGACGGTGGTGCCGTTGACCGAGGCCCCGGTGCAGGCGCCATCGCCGAGACCAACCGACACCGCGGCCTTCACCGGACCCAACGTGAGCCCGGTGCCGGTCGCGACAAGCGGCTTGGGCGCAGGCGGGGTGCTCGGAGGCGTCGAGGAGGGCGGGGTGTTGGTCGTCAGGTCGCCAGCCGAACCCTCAGGCTCGGGAGCATCAGTTGTCGTCGTCGGCGGTAGGGCGAAGTCGGCGGGGACGGTGAACCGCGGCTCGGCGATCGCAGGGTCGGCCGCCGGTGTGTCATCGACATCGTCGGTCGGCGGAGCGGTAGTCGGCGTGATCGCGACCGGCACCCGAAGGCTGCCACCGCGGAGTGCACCGTCAGGATCGCCAACAACGGTGGCGGAGATCACGCCAAGGGCGAACACGCCGCTCGCCGCGACAAGCAGCGGTCGCTGCAGGACCGGGATGAGGTTGCCGGCCACGTCGGCCAGCGACGCCTTCGATGCCGACGCCGCGCTGGCGACCAGGCTGCCGGTGGCGGCCTTCCATGATGCGACCGCGGCCGGCCCGAGAATAAGCGGTACCGGCAGCGCGGCCCGCCGCAGACCCGAACCCACTTCCTCAAGCTCGTCGTGCTTGGTTCGGCATCCTTCGCACCCGGCGAGGTGCTGGTCGACCTTGGCCAGGTCACGCGGTGCGAGCCGGCCCGCGACGTAGGCGCCGAGGTGGCTCACGCAGTGGCGG
>JBPCMH010000210.1:0-5877 GCA_051002495.1 Acidimicrobiales bacterium | reverse complement strand
GGGCGTTACCTGGGGCTCGGCTATCCCGGCGGCCCAGCGATCGACCGCATCGCCATGGAGGGCGACCCCACGGCCATCGCCTTCCCGCGGGCCATGATGGCCGACGGCCTCGACTTCTCGTTCTCCGGGCTGAAGACCTCGGTGGTCAACCACGTGCGCAAGCACCCCGAAGCCGCCACCGCCGACGTGTCCGCCTCGTTCCAGGAGGCCGTCGTCGACGTGCTGGTGACCAAGGCCAGGGCAGCCGCGCACGAGACGGGAGCGAACAGCCTGTGTCTGGCCGGGGGTGTGGCCGCCAACTCGCTGCTGCGGGAGCGGGTGCTCGACGTCTGCATCGCGGATGGACTGAAGCCGTTCCTGCCCAGCCGGTCGATGTGCACGGACAACGCGGCCATGGTCGCCGCGGCCGGCTGGTGGCGCCTCAACGCCGATGGCCCAACTGGCCTCGACGCCGCCGCCAACCCCAACCTTAAGCTGCCCGTCCTCTAGCCCCCGGCGAAAAGTCGGTTGGGTCCGGCGCTTGTCGGTCATAGCGTCCAAAGGCTGTGTTGTCCTCTCCCCACTACTCCGCGCGTCGTCTGCTCGGCTACCTGCGTCCCCATCGTCGGGCGTCGGTGGTCTTGTTGGTCGCGCTCCTGGGTTCGACGGCACTCCCACTGCTGAACCCGCAGCTTCTTCGCCGGTTCATCGACCAGGCCGCGGCCGGTCGTCCCACCTCCGCGCTGGTCGGAACCGCGCTCGCCTATCTCGCCGTTGCTTTGGCTGGCCAGGTGGTCGGCATCGGCGCGACCTACCTCGCCGGCCTGGTCGCCTGGTCGGCGGCCAACGTCTTGCGCGAAGACCTGGTCGAGCACGTGCTCGGACTCGACATGGCCTTTCACGGCCAGCACACGCCCGGTGAGCTCATCGAGCGCGTCGACGGTGACGTCACCGCCCTGGGCGACGTGGTGTCAAAGTTCCTTTTCCAGTTGCTGGGCAGCGGCCTGCTCCTATTGGGAGCGGTCGTCGCGGTCGGCCGCGAGGACGTGCGCCTTGGCATCGGCCTCGCGGTGTTCCTGGTGCTGGTCACCGCCATGGTCGTGCGCTTCCAGCAGTTCACGCTGGAGGCGGCGACGGCAGATCGCGAGGCCGATGCCCAGCTCATCGGAAACGTGGAGGAGCGTCTGGCTGGCGCGGAGGAGATCCCGGCCTTGGCCGCCTCCGCGCATGTCCTGCGTCGCTTCCAGGAGGCCAGCCGAACCGCGTACCTCGCCGCGTTTCGGTACGAGCGACGGTCGGGACTGCTCCTCGCGGTGACCAACACCGCCTTCTCGCTCGGAACGGCGGGGCTGCTCGTATTCGGCGTGCTCGCACTTCGGAACGGGACCATGACCATCGGCACGGTCGTGTTGCTCTTCCAGTACACGATGCTCGTCCGGCAGCCCATGCGCGACATCGTCGGTCAGTTCAAGGAACTGCAGAAGGCTGGAGCCGGCGCGGCCCGTGTCCTCGAGCTGCTCAACACCGAATCCTCGATCGGTGAGCCGACCGAGGGCGGGGCGCTGCTGCCCGACGCCGGTCCGTTCGAGGTCAGCTTTCGCAACGTGAGCTTCTCGTATGACGCCGAGGAGCCGGTGCTGCATGGCGTCGACCTCGAGCTCCCGGCCGGTCGGTCGCTCGGACTGGTGGGGCGAACGGGTAGCGGGAAGTCGACCATGGCCCGACTCCTGCTGCGCTTCTACGACCCGGTTGAAGGGGAGGTCCGCATCGCCGGTCACGACCTCCGCAATGTTGTGGCCCGGTCACGGCAGCGGCGCGTGGCCATCGTGACCCAGGACGTGCAGCTCTTCGGGGCGAGCGTTCGCGACAACCTCAGCTTGTTCGCGCCGCAGTCGTCGATCGTCGATGACCGCATGGTCGACGTACTCGACCATCTCGGGCTTGGGTCGTGGCTGAGGACGCTCCCGGCCGGACTCGACACCGAGCTTGGGCCTGTCGGGAGCGGCGTGTCGGGGGGCGAAGACCCGCTCTTTGCCTTTTCCCCGGTGTTTCTTGCCAATCCCAGCCTGGTGGTGCTCGACGAGGCGACCTCGCGTCTCGATCCCGCCACGGAGGCGCTCATCGACCGGGCTATCGACGAGCTGCTCGTGGGCCGCACCGCGGTCGTGATCGCCCACCGGCTGCAATCCCTCGAGCGGGTGGATGACATCGCCGTTGTCGACGAGGGACGGATCATCGAACACGGCACCAGGGCCGACCTCAGGGACGACCCGACATCGAACTTCGCCCGGCTCCTGGCCATGTCGTCCGAACGGGTGCAGTCATGACCGCCACCGCGCCCCGTCCGGATGTTGAGCCGCGCACGTGGACCGTCGCCTTCCGCGTTGCTCGCTTTTACCCGGTCCGCTACATCGGCGGGGGCAGCCTGTGGGCCCTTAACCACAGTCTGCCCCTCATCACCGGGCTTCTGGTCAAGGCGCTCTTCGACCGGATCGCCGACGGGTCAGCGGCCGGGGACGGCGCGCTCGGTCTCATCGTCGCGGTCGCATTGGCCGAGGTGGTCAACACCTCGGTGCTCGCTGGTGGCTTTATCGCCTGGCCGGCGTGGTGGCACACCGTGTTCGCGCTGATCCGCACCAACCTGCTCGGCTCCATCCTGGAGGATGACGTCCCGCCATCGGTCCGGCTGCCGGGGTCGTCGGCCGAGGCGCTCGGGCGTTTCCGCGAGGACGTCGCCGATCTCGTGTGGTTCGTCGATATCTGGGTCGATGTCGCCGGCGGCGTGGTGTTCACGGTGGCGGCGCTGGCCGTCATGGGCTCGATCGATGTGCGCATGACGATCGCGGTGGCGCTACCGCTCGTCGCCGTGGTCGTACTCACCCGGCTCCTGGCGGCCCGCATTCGCCGGTTGCACGGAGCGACGCGTGAGTCGGGCGCGAAGGTCAGCTCGCTGGTGGGCGAGCTCTTCGCCAACGTGCTGGCGGTGAAGGCTGGCGGTGCTCAGGAGCGCATGCTGGGCCGACTGGCGGAGGAGAACCAGCGGCGGCGACATGCTGCGGTCCGGGTCGAGGTCGTCGCCAACCTCATTCCAACCGCGAGTCGGACAGCTTCGGCGCTGACTATCGGGGTGGTGTTGCTGTTGGCTGCGGATCGGATGCGTCGTGGCGACTTTGGCGTCGGCGATCTGGCGCTGTTCACGATCTACGCCGATGCCCTGACCACGCTCCCCCGGTTCGTTGGGCGGATGCTGGCCCGTCACCGGGAGGCAGGCGTGTCGATTCAGCGCATGACCAAGTTGCTGACTGACCCCGACCCGCTCGGCCTGGTCGCTGACCGTCCGGTGCATGTGCGCAAACCCGCGCCCGAACCGCAAGCGCCGACACCGGCGATCGAGCGTCTTGACCGCCTCGAGGTCAGAGGCCTGACGGTGCGCCACCCCTCGTCGGGCCGTGGCGTGTTCGACGTCGACCTCGATGTCGCCGGTAGGTCGTTCACGGTGGTGACCGGTGCGGTTGGCGCGGGCAAGACCACCTTGGTGCGGGCCCTGGTCGGCGGCCTGCCGGTCGAGGCCGGATCGATCGATTGGAACGGCGAGCCGGTCGATCTCGCGACGGGCCTGGTCGCGCCGCGCGTCGGCTATGCCGGCCAGATCCCGCGGCTGTTCAGCGCGCCGCTAGGCGAGAACCTGACCTTCGGCTGGCCGGCCACCTCCGACGATGTCGACGAAGCGCTGCGAGTCGTCGCGCTCGACGCGGATGTCGCCGGGTTCCCACACGGCCTCGACACCATCGTCGGCCCGCGGGGTGCGCGGCTCTCTGGCGGCCAGCAACAGCGGACGGCTACGGCCCGGGCGCTGCTCCGGAACCCGGGGCTGCTGGTGATCGATGACCCGTCGAGCGCCCTGGATGTGGAGACCGAATCGCGGCTGTGGTCGAACCTGCTGGCTGGACCGATCACGGTGCTCGCCGTTTCCCATCGCCGGGCCGCGCTGGAGCGGGCCGACACCATCGTCGTGCTCGACCGGGGCCGCGTGGTCGGACACGGCTCGCTCACCGACCTGCTGTCGACCTGTCCTGAGATGCGCCGCCTCTGGCGGGAAGAACTCGTCGTCGAGGGCGAAGAACTCCTCTAAGGGCCGCGAAGACCAGGCGATTGGCACTCTCTGCTTGCGAGTGCTGATCGGGGTCGCTATCTTTAGCACTCGCAACACGAGAGTGCTAACGACGCCACGGAGGCGACCACCATGAACCTTCAGCCCCTTGATGACCGCATCGTCGTTCGCCCGAACGACTCCGAGGAGACGACCGCATCCGGTCTCGTCATCCCCGACACTGCCAAGGAGAAGCCCCAGCAGGGCGAAGTCCTGGCTGTCGGCCCCGGGCGCCGTGCGGAGAACAGCGGCGAGCTCATCCCCCTCGACATTGCCGTCGGCGACACCGTCGTCTACAGCAAGTACGGGGGCACCGAGATCACCGTCAAGGGTGAGGACCTCCTCATCCTGACCAGCCGCGACGTCCTTGCGAAGGTGGCCGACTGATGTCAAAGATCCTCAAGTTCGACGAGGCCGCGAGGCGCGGCCTCGAAGCCGGCGTCAACAAGTTGGCCGACACCGTGAAGGTGACGCTTGGGCCGAAGGGCCGCAACGTCGTCATCGCCAAGGCCTTCGGTGCGCCGACCATCACCAACGACGGCGTCACCATTGCCAAGGAAGTTGAGCTCGAAGACGTCTTCGAGAACATGGGCGCCCAGCTGGTGAAGGAAGTGGCGACCAAGACCAACGACGTAGCCGGCGATGGCACCACCACCGCCACCGTGCTGGCCCAGGCCCTGGTCAAGGAAGGCCTCCGCAACGTGGCCGCCGGCGCCAGCCCCACCGGCCTGAAGAAGGGCATCGAGCTGGCCGTCAAGGCCGCGGTCGAGTCGATCCAGGCCAACGCCAAGGAGATCGAGGACCGCATCGAGATCGCCCAGGTCGCATCCATCTCCGCCGCCGACACCAGCATCGGTGAGACCCTGGCCGACGCCATCGACCGCTTCGGCAAGGACGGCACCGTGACCGTCGAGGAGTCGAACACCTTCGGCCTCGAGCTCGAGTTCGTCGAGGGCATGCAGTTCGACAAGGGCTACATCTCGGCCTACTTCGTCACCGACGCCGAGCGGCTCGAGACGGTGCTCGAGGATCCCTACATCCTCATCGCCAACTCGAAGATCTCGTCGGTGCACTCGATGCTGCCGGTCCTCGAGAAGGTCCTGCAGTCGTCGAAGCCGTTGCTGATCATCGCCGAGGACGTCGACGGCGAAGCCCTGGCCACGCTGGTGCAGAACAAGATCCGTGGCGTGTTCACCTCGGCGGCGGTCAAGGCCCCCGGCTTCGGTGAGCGTCGCAAGGCCATGCTGCAGGACATCGCCGTCCTCAGCGGTGGCGAGGTCATCTCCGAGGAAGTCGGTCTCAAGCTTGAGAACGTCACCCTCGACCTGCTTGGCACGGCCCGCAAGGTCATCATCACCAAGGACGACACCACCATCATCGAGGGTGCCGGTACCGAGGAAGCAGTCAAGGGTCGCATCGCTCAGATCAAGCGAGAGATCGACGACACCGACTCCGACTGGGACCGCGAGAAGCTCCAGGAGCGTCTGGCCAAGCTGGCTGGCGGCGTCGCCGTTGTCCGGGTTGGCGCGGCCACCGAGGTCGAGCTCAAGGAGAAGAAGCACCGCATCGAGGACGCCCTGTCGGCGACCCGCGCTGCGATCGAGGAGGGCATCGTCGCCGGTGGCGGCACCGCCCTTCTCCGGTCCCGCTCCGCGGTGACCGAGCTCATCGAGACCCTGAGCGGCGACGAGGCCACTGGTGCTTCGATCGTCTACAAGGCGCTCGCCGCTCCGGCCTACTGGATTGCG
>JBPCMH010000209.1:0-12083 GCA_051002495.1 Acidimicrobiales bacterium | reverse complement strand
AGCCACCAGGCTCGGAACGATGATGCCTCGGCGTTGAGCAACCCGCCTCATCAACCTGTCGCGCACGTTGTAGAAGATCTGGCTGAACCCGCCGGGCACGATCAGCAGCACCACGATGAGCCCCACGCCGCTGGTGAAGAACAGCAGGTAGGGGCGAATGATCTCGGGGAAGATCGTTCGGAAGTACTGCGTGCCCTGAATCACGACTGCGCCAAGGATCGCACCGGGGATGGACCCCAGCCCACCGATGACCACCATCACGAACGCATCCCGGCTCTGAGCGACGGTGTAAGGCTGGATGTCGAGAGCTCGCTGATGGTGCACGAAGAGAGCGCCGGCGAATGCGGCGATGAACCCCGAGATGGCAAAGGCGGTGAGCTTGGCCGACGTGGCGTTGACCCCGTAGCTCTGGGCCGCCTTGGCGTTCTCCCGGACACCGATGAGGACGCGCCCGGTACGGCTTCGTCTGATGCCGCGCACGGCGAAGATCATCAGCAGCAGACAGACCAGTAGGAACTCGTAGTAGCGGGCCTCGGTGTCGAGCACTATGCGACCGAACAGCGGCACTCGGGTCACACGGGACTGGGGCAGCCAGTGCACGTATTCCTTGTTCAAGAGCACCGAGCTCGTCGCCAGCGCGAACGCCAGCGTGACCACCGCGAGGAACAGGCCCTGGATGCGAAGCGCGGGCAGGCCAATGAGCGTGGCCGCTAGGGCTCCGGCTAGACCAGCCGCGATCAAGGCAAAGGAAAGATCCCACCCCCGTGTGAGCGTGAGGTAACCGCCGACAGCCGCGCCGATGCCCAGAAACGCCACTTGGCCGAGGCTGACCTGGCCAGCCCAACCCGTGAGAACGACGAGGGACAGACCGATCATGGCGTAGGTGAGTACGACGCCCGCCAGGTTGAGCTGGCCTTCGCTCAGCAGCAACGGCATCGCCGCGGCCAGCATGACCAGCCCGCCGAGAAGGCCCCGCATACCCCACTTCACCTCGGGCAGGTTGGCGAGCTCACGCGGAATGGGCCGCACATCTCGAGCGGCCTGCCACGACGAGCCGTCGTCGTCGACCCGCGTGGACTGCTTCCGACGCTGGAACAGCAGCGCGCCGAGCACGATGACGAAGAGGATGCCGTCGTAGATGAGGGCCTTGCCCTGGAACAGCACCGCGGCCTCGATGATGCCGAGCACGATGGACGCGGCAAAAATGGTGGGCAACTTCTCCATGCGCCCGATGACCGCGGCGGTCAGGGCACGAACGAGGATGGTCGGGCCCAGCACGCTGCCGATCGGAAGCCCGACAATGCCAGCCCGCAGGAAGACGCCGATGGTCGCGAGCACGGTGGCGACGACCCAGACGATGGTCTGGATCCCCTTGACCGGCACGCCGAGCAGGGAGGCCCGTTCTGCGTTCTCAGCCGAGGCCCGCACGGCAATGCCGACATTGGTGTAGCGGAAGAAGCCAACCAGCAGCGCGATCACCACCGGCACGACGAGCATGGCAACTACCTCGTTACCTCGGAAGGTTGTGTTGCCCACGCTGAACTGAAACGTGAAAGGCGAGGGGAAGTTCTGCGGTGGGGTGTTGAGGCCGAAGGCCCGAGGCAGCACGGTGGCGATGCCGGCCAGGATCTGCGAGACGCCGATCGTGACCACAGTCAATATCAAACGGGGGCTCTTGAAGAACCGACGGATGAACACGAACTCGACAAACGCGCCGAGCGCCGCGCCCGACAGCACGGCCAGAGGGAAGGCCACGAAGTAGGGGAAGCCGGCGCTAAGGATCAGCAACACGCCGAACGCGGCGGGCACACCGCCAAGGTCGCCCTGGGCGAAGTTGATGATGCGGTTTGAGCGGTAGACCAGGGCGAGGCCGAACGCGGTCAGCGCGGTGAGCCCACCAATGACCACGCCCTGCAGGAGCACGCCGATCGGGGCGGGGAAGAGGCGTTGCAGCACGGCGTAGGCCACGATGCCAACCGCCAGTGCGGTGGCGACTTGCCGGGCAAGGGGGTTCTCGACGACAGCGTCAACAGGACCTCCCCCGCGGGGATGGTCACCACCAGTCAAGCTGGAACGGTCATCGTCGATGACGTCGAGCTGATCTTCCACACTTCCCCCTTGGCCGTAACCCGCCCCAGCGGGGGTACCCGACCGCCGGCAACGTTAGTTGACCCGTGGGTCAGTTTGCATCCACCGGCGTGCAAAGATGGCTGCTGATGGCTCGTATCGCAGAGATTTCGCTGGGCGACCTACTCCGGACGGCACGCCGATACCGCCCTGTGGGCGTCGTGATTTTGGTCGTGCTGTTGGCGGCGTGGATCCTGCCCAACGCGCCGCGGGACAAGCAGGTGGAGACGGCGTTCGCCCCTGAGGCCAGCAAACCCACCGGGCGCCCCGCGCCGACCACGACCGCGCCGGAAGCGCCCTTCGAGGTGCCTGGATTCACGCCGCCCGCGGTCGCGAGCACGCCACCGGTCGCTGGACCGACCTTTGGCGGCGGCACCACCTTCGGCGGTGGCTCCGGGTTCACCACCGCTACGACCGAACCGTTTGCTGGTCCGACGACCACCACCACCTCACCGCCCCGACCGCTTCGCACCATCGTTACGGGGTGGGCCTCGGCGACTGGTGGCACCGCGGTTGGCTCGACGGGTGTGCCGGCCCAGTCGCTGCCTGTCGGCACCCGCTTTTCCCAGACCGACAAGGCGTCATTCGTCCGCCTCGCTGGGACCGCGACCACGCTCTACCTGAAGGAGAACCCCGACGGCAGCCGCACCACCCAGGGTGCCCCCGCCGTTCGGGCCTGCCAGATCACCACGCGTGACTGGAAGGCGGCGGAGAACGCCACGTTTGATCAGTCGCCGAAGTGGGACTCAGCCCAGTGTGTTGCGGGTCAACGTCGCACCGACGGCGTGTGGTCGTTCGACCTCAGCGGACTCCCTGGTGTCACCGACAACCGAGGTGTGGCACTGATTCCCGGAGCGAGTTCCCCCGTTGACTTCCAGGTGGCGTTCCAGCAACAGACGGTCGACGGCTGAGCCAGGTCCGGTCCCGCTGGTGGCGGCCTGTGCGAGAATGACCTCGTGAGGACGGGACGCAACGGCGGAGGAACCGACCATGCGGTGATGCGGGAGTTGAACCGTTCCTTGGTGCTCGACGTATTGAAGCAGCAGAGCCCCATCTCCCGGGCTGCGATCGCCAAGGAGACGAAGCTGGCCAAGCCAACGATCTCAGCGATCGTGGACGCCCTTCTCACCGAAGGATTGGCCACAGAGATCGGCACGGGCAAGACCACCGCGGAGGGCGGACGGCCGCCGATTCTCCTCGAGTTCAATGCCAGGTCGCAGTTCTTTGCCGGCGTGCACATCGGGGTGCGGCGGACAACCGTGGTGATCGCCAATGCTGGCGGGGCGACGCTCGCCAGGCGCGATCTCGACACGCCGCGGAGCGCGGCGGCCGACGCCCTGCAGGTGGTCGCCGAGGTGGTCGACGAGATGCTCGGTGAGGTGAAGGCATCTCGGAAGCGAGTCGGTGGGGTTGGCGTGTGCGTTCCCGGGCTCGTCGATCTGGAAGAGGGTGTCTGCCTGCTCGCGCCGAACCTTGGCTGGCGCAATGTGGCGGTCCGCACGATTCTCGGCAACGCGCTCGGCGGTCCACCGGTCTATGTGCACAACACAGCCCAAGCCTGCGCCGTGGCCGAGACGCTGCAGGGCGCGGCGAAGGGTGCGGCCGACGTCGTGCTGCTGTATGCGGGGACCGGCGTCGGCGCTGGCCTGATTGCGGATGAGCGCCTGTACCTCGGGGCCATGGGGATCACCGGCGAGATCGGCCATGTCAAGGTCGAGGGGGCGGTCGCCCCATGCTCCTGCGGCAAGTTTGGCTGTTTGGAGACGGTGGTGTCTGGTCCGGCGCTATCCAAAGCAGCGCGGGCGAAAGGCTTGGGCGGCGACGACCTTGCGCTCCGAGACCTCGTCGCTCTGGCCGACTCCGGCGACGCGACCGCGCGCGGGCTCTTCGAGGAGGCCGGTCGTCACCTCGGGCTGGCCGCCTCCTGGCTGGTCAACCTGTTCAATCCGGAGGTCCTCGTCGTCGGCGGCGGGCTCGCCGAGGCCGGCGATCTGCTGCTCGGCCCCGTTCGGGCTGCGGTGGCCGAGTTCTCCATTCCCCAGGCGACTGAGCACCTGGCGATCAGGCCATGGTCGCTGGGTCAGGACGCCAAGGTGCAGGGAGCGGTGCTCGTCGCAATGCAGCGATCCGAACGATTCGTGCGGGTCATCTTCGGTGCCGAGGCGACCCGCTGAGCCTCAGTAGCAGGGCAGTTGGAAGAGCCCGGCGTAATCGCTCGGCCATCGACCGAACGAGTACCGCTGGCCCTGGCGGGCGTAGCAAACCGCACCCGGCACGTTCGACCAACTCGAGGGCTGGCTCTTGCTGGCCCACACCAACGCCGCGTCGTTGATGAAACTGTGGTCGCCCTTGAAGCCGACGTCGGCCTGCCAGTACGGCGTCTGGCCGTGGTTCGGGTTCGGGAAGGTGGCGCGTTGGAGGCCGACGGCAAAGGTGTCGGCCGTCAGGTTCGGACCGGCGAGTTGGAGACCGGACACCAGCACGAGCAGCGAGTTGTACAGCCACCGGGCCTCGTAGTAATCGAATGGCTCAGAGCCCCACTGGAAGCTGGGATCGGCGTCGCGCAGGGCCCAAAACCAGGGAGACTGCTCCGCAGTGACTTGCTTGTTCCACCAACCCAGGCCGAATGAATGGTCCATCTGTGAGCCGTCCCAGAACTGCACGTGGATGTCTTCGGCTTGGTACATGTATGTACCGAAGAGCCACTCCGGGAAGTAGCCCTGCTTGGTGGCGATCGGCGCCATGTAGAGACCTGAGCTTTGCGTGTGGCACTCGCAGATGATCGACGTCACTTGGGCGGTCTGCAGCTTCAGGATGATGTCCTGGGCTTGTTGTAGGCCGAACTGGTCGTCGGACGGATCTTTCTTCACGATCTCGTGGGTCTGATCTGAGACATCGATGCCGCAGTTGCCGAGTATCGCCGTCATCGGCGCAAGGTTGGGGCGCGAGCCATCATCGCCGACGGTGACGACGAGGCCGAACTTCCTTGTTCGCGCCCTCTCGGAGCCGCCGGCGAACTCGGCGGTCTTGCCCCTCAGCGACTTGCAGATCCACTCAGCCTTGTTGCGCGCCATCACATCGAACGGCGGGAGGTAACTCCACTCATACGGATGGTTCCGAGCCAGGTTTGCCTCGTCGGTCATAGACGGATTGCCGTTGACGCTGACGATGCCTCGCCGAGCCAGTTCGTTGTAATAGATGTACTCGCGCCCGCCGGCGTCACCGTTGAGGGTCGACGCGAACGCGTCGACCTCCTTGTCGACCTTGATGGCTTTGGTCACCATGCCGACGGGAGTGTTGCTGCCGCCGACCTTGGTGGCGACGATCTTGCGGCCGTACAACTCGTACCTGCTGTTGAAGTGCTTCAGGAACGGCGTAAGGAATGTGCCGTTGGACGGGACAGCGATGCGCACCTCGTTTGCCGTGACGCCCTTTGCGGTCACCCCGCCGTTGTCTCCCTCCCAGAAGTTCACGCACGGAGGCGAATGGGGGTCTTCGGTTTGCCGAGGCGGGTTGCCGACGCAACGGCGCACCTTGCCGCGGTCGATGGTTGGTTGGGTCGTGGTCGTCGTGCTGCCACCGACGGTGCCCGCCGGACCAGGGTCTGTCCCACTACCGTTGCCCGTCGCCGAGCCGCCCTCGCCCTCACCGAAGTCGCTGGTTTGCTCGGGCGGTGCCTCGGTGATCTGCTCCTGCGCGTTTGGCGAGAACTCCGCAATGGCCGGCGGCGGGGTCTGGCTGGCTGGCAGGGCGATGACCGCGACGGCGAGCATGATCGCCAGCAGCACGATCGCATTTGCCGCCGCGGGCCCTCGGCCCTTCCCGGTGTTCGTCACTTCAGCCATGGGTATCACCTTCCGTCTTTGCGTTCCGGATGGTCTTGGAGTCGCCGGTGGTCGTCGAAGGGAACTTCAGCCCGGCCATGGTCAACACCGTGCCCTGGTAAAGGAGGCGATGCTGCCAACGGCCTCGTCGTAGTCGTCATCGGCCAGGCTCCGCTGAGCGGCGCGGAGGGCCGAGTCGTCGCCGGCCTGCTTCACCTGTTCGACGAACTTCCGGAGGGCGGTTTCAGCCGTCTCAATCTTGGCGTCCACGGTCTTAGGCACGGGCTTTTTGTCGACCTTGAATCGGGTGTCGATGCGGTCGAGGATGCGGATGGATCCTTCTCCCCAGGCGAGCATTGCGTCCCGATCGTCCACGATGGGCTCCTCCAACCCGTCGAGTTCGCCCCATCCCCGGCAGACATCGACGTCTTCGCCCCCTCCGAGCTTGGTTCCCGACCGGGCACAGCCCGAGGCCACTGCCATCACGATTGCGGCAATCGAAAGACTGGCTCGCACCCGGTCGCGGGTCGTGGGTCGGCTGATCATGACGCACCCAGCGGTCGTGGGTTGGAGTTGTTGATGGCGGCGTCACGAGTGACCTCCACCTGCTGGCCCTGATCGCTGCCCCGCATCGTGATGTTCTCCGCGATGATCATCCCGCCGAACTGCGTGGCGACGGCGTAGGTACCCGTCAGTTCGATCGACTTCTGCGGCCCCACGATTCTGCTGGGCTGGTCGGTCTGGGGGTCACGGCCGACCTCAACCAACCAGGCATCCAGAGGTGTACCGCATGCGTTGACCCGAGTCTTGCCGCGAACGAGACCGTTGATGGACAGGGTCACCTGGTGCAGCGGGTCTGTGCCCGCTGACCGCCATCGCGCCCCGATCACCGCCGGGAAGGGAAGCAGTTTCACGGGTGCCGAAGGCGTGAAAGCACTCGTGCCGAGCGGATCGGACGTGCGGATCTGAGCGATGTGCAGCCCGTTCTCGACCCCGCGCCGGTTGACCTCGTACGTGGTGGTCGTGGTGGCGTCACCCTGTAGGACCCCGACGTCGAATCGGAAGGACTCAAGCGCAACGTCGCGGATGGCGTCGACCTGATGTTCGGTCTCCGGAGCGAGGGTCGCCACCACCGTTCCGTCAACCTTGGAATGACCGGTCTGTCGGAAAGGGTACCGGCCGACGGATGGCGTAGATCCGACCGACGGACTTGCTTCTCGTTTCGGGACATCGAGTGGGTTGTCAGCCGGGCACCGCACTACGGGGAGGGTGGTGGTCGGCTGGCGCGTGGTCGGTGGCGAGGTCGGGCTCGGCGGACGGGGTGCTGGTGGCGCGATGAAGCCCGGAAAGGCCGGGCGTGGGTCGGCTGCGGGCACCGGCGGCGGTGGCGCCGGGGTTGACTGGTCGCCGTAGACGATGTCGGCCGGGTACTCCTTCATTCCGATCGGCACGGTTGGCGTGGTAGCGCATCCGCTGGCCAGCAGGCTGAGCGCGACCACGAGCCCGAGGAACGATCTCCTCATGCCGCGCTCTGGGGCCGGGGATCGGGCAGGTCAAGTTGGCGCGAGACGACGCGCTCGACGAGCGACGCGGCACCGGCGACATCGGCCCGGAACACGAAGAGCTGCATGGTGTTGGTCGTTGGCGGGAACCAGAGAAACACTTGCTGCTCTGGGGTCTTTAGCTCACGAATCCGAACGACCCCGAACGAACGGGTGGTGAAGGTCCCGGTGAGGATGGCGGCCTCAACGCGGCGCTGCACGGCGAGGTCACGAGCGTTGACGTCGTCCGCGAGCACGACCACCTGGTAGGAGCCAGCAACGACGCTTCCGTCTCGGATGGTGAACACCTGGCCTGCGTTGACCAGGGAGTCCTGACCGGGCTTGGCGTAGTTGGTCTCGACCGCTTCCTCCCGGACGAATTCGAACGCGCCGATCTGGGCGTCGACGAGGGTGGCGGGGAAGCGGACGGGGGCCTCGGCGGGAGCCGCGTTCCGATCCGGCGCGACCGCGACCGTGATCGCCATTGCGACGACGGTTACGGCCACGACGGCCATCCTCGGGCGGGCGAGAGCCTGCCTTGCCCGCTGGCGCAGTGGAGCGAAACGCTTCGCCCCTGGCGTCAGCGCGCTGGCGCTGGCGCTGGCGGCCAGGCGGAGGTGGGGCAGCTCGGGCGCGTATGGAGTCCGAAGCGACGCACGGGAGGCCATCGCGATGAGCCGGTTCACCAGCGTCTGCGCAGTGGCCAACCTGTGTGAGACCGAGTGCGCCATCTCCTCGGCGGCGTCGGCGTCTTCGTCGCGGAGATCGCGGCTGAGGTCGCCCCACACCGCTCGGGTGACGAGCCAGGCCAACTCCTCGTGTTCGGCGTCATTGTCGATCTCGCGCAAGAACTCCAGAGGCGGACGTCGTAGATCGCCGACGTTGAGGTCGAAGGCCGCGTCTCTGAACTCGGCATACGCGACCCAGATCTGCGCCGCTGGCCCGCGCTCGGCCGCCCACCGTTGCCGCTGCCATCGCCGGAGCGTTTTGGCTGCGTAGGGCCAGGCGAGGGTGGCGAAGCCAAGCAGGACGAGTACGGGGAGGAACAGGGAGAGCCAAAACCGCACCCGTTCGTACAGGAGCTCGATCGTGCTGAGCCGAACCGGGACAAAGACGACGAGGGCAAGCTCCTGCGTGGCCAGGACGTTTGGATCCTCGTTCTTCTCGGTCTCGGACAAGCTGGCTTTGGCCCTCGGAGGTGTGCCCACAAGCGGAACCCATCCGATGTCGCCGAAGTAGACCTCGAGCCAGGCCGCACCGTGGCGGGGACGGAACTCCAGCGCGCCGCCGTCGATCGCCTCGCCGCCGTAGAAGCCAAAGCCGAGTCTGGCCGGGACGCCGGCCCAGCGGGCGAGGAGCACCTCGGAGGCGGTGATCTCGTACGGAGTGGCTTCGGCCCCGTCCACGAGGAGTGCTGCCACTCGGGCCGGGGTGACCTCGGTGGGAATGCCCGCGCCCGCAGCCACAACCGTGTTGTAGAGACGCTGCCGGATGAACTGGATGCGGTCGAAGTTGCCCGGCGGGGCATCGGCAAGCAGGGTGATGACCTCATTGGGCGGCGGAGGCGCCGACGCGAACCGCGCGCGAATTGCATCCGGGGCGGGGGGCGAGGCCGACAGGGCACGGCCGTCAGCCGGCCGAGCAGAAGCAACGGTGTAGGTGAAACCCCGACGCGGACGCCCGCTGGCGAGTCGGGCAACGTTCGTGCGGGGATCCCACTCGACGACCTTGTCGCTCCGTACGGCCACAGTGCCAGCCGGCGTGGGCAGGGTTGCCCCTCGCACGTCGGCGATGGTGAAGATGGTGTCAACGGTGCTGTCACTGGCGCGGGCCTCGACCACGCCGGTGTCAGCGGCCGCGGTGGTGATCCGGGCCGGGTCGATCGACGGCAGGAGGAAGGCCTCGCCGTCGTATTCGTCCAAGACGCCGACGCGGTACGGACCGGGGGCAGCTCCGGCCACGGTGAATAGCACCCGGTCGGGCTCGGTGGGTGGTGTCGGTGGACGTTGGGGTGGGATCACCTGATCGCGGTCTGGCGTGGGAAAGAGGAAGCCCGCCTGGGAGATGACGACCAGCGCGACCATGAGGCCGGCCAGGAGGCCGCCACCCCGCACGAGACGCTGAGTCTCGAACTGGTTCGAGCCGTCCTCAGCGGTTGGAAGATCAGCCCCGAAGGCGAGCGCCAAGGACGAAATGGCGAGGAATCCACCGACGGCGCTGGCCGCCATCGCCCCACCTTCGGGTTGCAGCAGCGCCCCGCCGATCAGCAGCGGCAGCGGGACGGCCACTGCCAGGCGCGCCTTGTTGGTCGCCGTGGCGACCCCGAGCGCGGTCGCACCGGTGAGGGCGAACAGCACGACCCCGATGAAACGCCATCCAGGTTCAAAGGGCACCGGTGGTTGCAACAGTCCGCCGCTACGCAGCGCCTCTGCCACCAGGCCAGGCAAGTTCGCCGTGCCTCCCGACGCGGCCGGGGCGACGAGCGCGGCGCCCAGGATCGCGGCGGCCGGAACGACCGCGGCCTGGAGGTACGCGCTGCGACCGCGCGTAACGGCCAGCCACGTCAGCCCTACCCCGAGCGCCGTTCCCACCGCCATGACGCCCCGGGGGAACATGCCGCCGCGAAACAGTCCGCCGACCATCCATGCGCCGCCCAGCGTGGCCAAAAGAGCGGCGCCCGCGACGAGGTTGGGTCGAAGGGGCGAGGCGTCGGTGTCGCCGCCGTCATCGACAGGTTGAGCAGGGCGGGCCGCGGCGCCGCGCGCGCTGTCGGGCTCCTCGGGCGGCCAGTCGGCTGCGAGCCGTTCGACGAGTTCATCGGGCGCGATTGTCATGCCCTGATCCCGGCGCCGATCTGGTGGGCGAAGACCGCTTCGAGTGAGGCTGCCGTTGGCACCTGGACGACTTCGCACCCGAGTGCGGCGGCCCTGGCCAGGAGTTGGGGGTCGGTCTCGTCCCAGACAAGCGCGGCGACCGTCACCGATGACCCGCGTTCGAGAGCGAGTCGCACGGTTGAGGCCGCTTCGCGGTCGAGGTGAGGGGTCAGCACCACCAGATGGCTGCCGCGCCGCGACTCACCAAGAAGTGAGGGAGCTAACCCGGAGAACGTCGTGCGCGTCGGTTGCACGCGGGCCAAATCATCGAGGAAGGGCAACCTCGATCCGGTGCCGCGAAGGTTGGTGAGACGAGGCCCGTCGTTGGTGACAAATGAAACGCTGAAACCATCGTTGAGGTGGCGAGCTCCGAGGGAAGCAGCGGCCCGTACTCCCGTTTCGAACGTGTCCGAAGGGGTTTCGGGGCTGTGCCACTCCCCATCGGTGTCGAGGAGAATGACGACGCGGTCAGTGATTCCCTGTTCGGATTCTCGCACGAGCATTTGGTCGGTCTTGGCCACCGCAGCCCACACCACGCGCCGTAGGTCGTCGCCGGGCACGTAGTCGCGCATTCCGTAGAACTCGAAGCCCGTTGGCCACGGCTTCGACACAGGCGGTCGGATCGGCGGGTCCTCCCACATCCGCGACAGAACCCGGTCGTGGACGCCCTCGGTCGCGGGATGCACGATGACCTCGACCGGTTCGGCGAGGAGCTGTTCGTGGACGGTTAGCCCAAAGGGATCGCTCCAGACCGCACGGGCGGGTCCGACGCGGTAGACGCCCCGGCGGCTCGGCGTGAATCGGTACTGGTGTTCGAGTACCTCCCCTGCAGCCATGCTGGCCAGTGGCACCTGCACGGTCGGGCCGAGGACGGGGTCGAGGCTCTCCTGGAGGATCACGGTGCTGAGCCGCCTCGCGGCCCGGAGCGTCAGTCCGACGGTCGCGGTCTGGCCCTCGCGCATGCGAAGCGAGATCGACGAGCGCTCGAGTTCGACGGCCAGCCGTCGGCGGGCCACGAGATACGACGCCAACATGGCCAGGGCGGCGAGGTAGACCAACAGGAACAGGGCACGCGCACCGATGCGCCGAGCGAGAAACCAGCATCCGAGCGCCAGCACGACCAAGACCCCGCCGGTTGTCGTGAGGTGGGCCTGCCGAAGCGCGCTCGCGACAAAACTGCTGCCAGGCGCAGTCAGTTGTCGGAGGCGTGAGGCGGGCCCGGCCATGCTCAGGCCACGCCTGCTGGCACTCGCACCCGGGCGATGATCCGCTCGATGACGTCGTCGAGCAACTCGCCTCGAAGTGCTGCATCGGGCGAGAGCAGCAGGCGGTGAGCGAGGACGGCTTTGGCCAGCGTCTTGACGTCGTCGGGGATGACGTCTTCGCGCCCTTGCGATGCGGCGAGGACGCGCGCCGCACGTAGAAGAGATAGCGATGCGCGAGTGGATGCTCCGACGGCCAGCGCGGGGTCGGATCGAGTCTCTTGGCACAGGTCGACCATGTACCTGCGCATGGGTTGACTGACCTCGACGCCTGCGGCCCACTCCATCATGGCTGTGACGTTTTCGGTGTCCAGTACCGGCTTGAGATCGAGGATGGCCTCGCGGCGGCTGTTGGCGGCGAGCACCTCCTCTTCATGCTCCGGACTGGCGTAGCCAATCGACAGCTTGAGTAGGAACCGATCGAGCTGGGCCTCGGGCAGGGGGAAGGTCCCGGCC
>JBPCMH010000208.1:0-6598 GCA_051002495.1 Acidimicrobiales bacterium | reverse complement strand
CACTGCCGTTGCGCCGGCCAGAAGGGCGATCGACGCGGTACCGAGAAACCCGACCCCGATGGTGGCGGCGAACCGCGGCGGGCGGGGGTCCTCCAACTCGGTGGGCGGCGCCAGGCGAGGCTTGATGAACTGGCCGTAGATCCGCAGGAAGGGGCCGTATTGGGCGCCGAAAGCGGCACCGATGAACAGCACCACGGCGAAGAGCGGGATGACAACCCGGGCGTCGAACAGGAAGCCGACGAGCAGCGCGAGGGTCAGGACTCCTTGATTGAAGCGGGGTCCTCTCGGGTCGATGGGCTTCGGGCTGGCCATGGCAATCATGATAAACCCGATCGGCTTAGTCGGCTATTCCGAATCGCGAATATTTTCCGGGTCGGTGTCAGCGCCGTTTCTTGAGAAGGCTGAACACGCCGCGCACCACCGTGTTCACCATGGTTCGACCCTCTCGGCTCTTCAGGTAGCCGGTGACGGGGTTCTGGTCGTTCTTCCCTCGACCCTTCGGCTGCTTTGGAGGCGCCTTCCGCCGTTGCTCGGCTTCCTCCTCGGTTGCCGCCTCGGCCGCGCCTGCCTCGGCGAGACGCTTGGCCAGGATCTCCCGAGCCGACTCACGGTCGACTTCCTCGGCATAGGTGCTCCACAGCGAATCAGCGGTGGCCATGCCCCCGATTTCGGTCTGCGGCACGGCGGCCATCATCGAGGTCGGCGGTCGCAGCCGGGTCCAGGCAACAGGAGTCGGGGCGCCGTCTTCGGACAGGATCGTCACCATCGCCTCGCCCGTCCCGAGCTGGGTGAGATCCTCCTCCAAGTCGTAGTCATCGCTGTTGGGGTAGGTGGTGACCGCGGCCTTCAGCGCCTTGGCGTCGCGGGGCGTGAAGGCGCGAAGCGCATGCTGCACACGGTTGCCGAGCTGCGACAGCACCTCGTTCGGCACATCGTCAGGCAACTGGGTCACGAAGAACACGCCAACGCCCTTCGACCGGATCAGGCGGACGGTCTGGGCCACCTGGTCGACGAACTCGGGCGGGGCGTCGTCGAACAAGAGGTGGGCTTCGTCGAAGGAGAGCACCAGCTTCGGCTTGTCGAGATCTCCAACTTCGGGAAGCTCGTGGAACAGTTCAGCCAGCAGCCACATCAGGAACGTCGAGAACAGCCTCGGCTTGTCCTGGACGGCCGGCAACTCGAGGCACGAAATGATCCCGAGCCCGTCGTCGTTGCACCTGATGAGGTCAGCCACGTCGAGCTCGGGTTCGCCGAAGAAGGCGTCGCCGCCCTGGTTCTCTAGCTCCAACAAGTTGCGCAGCAGCACGCCGATGGTGGCCGAGGAAACGCCGCCGATGTCCTTGAGCTCAGCCTTGCCCTCGTCCGAGCTCAGGAACTTCAGCACCTCGCGCAGGTCGTCGAGATCGAGGAGGCCGAGGTTGTTGTCGTCGGCGTATCGAAACACCAGCGACAACGACGAGGTCTGCACGTCGTTCGCTCCCAGAACCTTGGCCATGAGCTGCGGGCCGAACGACGAGACGGTGGCCCTCACCGGCACGCCCGGCCCGATGCCGCCAAGCGACAGGAACGACACCGGATAGCCCCGTGGGTTCCACTCGATGTTGAGTTGCTGAGCCCGCTCATCGATCTTCGGGTGGGGCTTGCCCTCTTTGGTCAGCCCGGACAGGTCGCCTTTCATGTCGGCGGCGAACACCGGTACGCCGATCGACGACAGCTGTTCTGCCATCACCTGCAGCGTGACGGTCTTGCCGGTCCCGGTGGCGCCGGCGATCAGGCCGTGACGGTTGCACATCGAGGCGGGGATCCGGACCTGTGCCTCGGCGTAAACCTCGCCATCGAGCTTGGCGCTGCCCAGTTCGAGCGCGGGTCCGTCGGCCGAGTAAGCGGCGGCGATTCGTTCGACGAAGTCCTGCGACATGCGCAGAACCGTACTCTCTCCGCGCTTGCGCAGGATTACAAAGGGTGAGAATCGAAGTATGGTCCTCACAGAGAGTGGTACCGGGCGAAAGAGGGATTCAATGGAGCTGGAGCAGCTGGGCGGGGCAAGGGTGTTGCGGACGGCACTGGCCGACGTGGCCCAAAGCCGGGAGAGGGAGCGCCATCGCCGGGTCCGCCGACTGATGTTCGTGCTCGGCTCGATCGCCGCGTGGCTGTGGATCCGCGCCCTGGCTGGCAACCCGGTCAGCCCTGGCCTGCCCAACTTGCCGCCTGGGGCTGAGCAGTATGCGCCGGCCATGGTGCTGGTGTTCGTGTTGCTGCTGGTGATCGCCGGACCGATGCTCGGGGCGGGACGATCTCCCCACGTGCTGTACCGACCGAGCGAGATCGACACCACCCTCGACGATGTCAAAGGCGCGGCGGTCGTCGTCGACGAGGTCGTCAAGACCCTCAATCTCTTCCTGGCCCACAAGACCTTTCGCGACCAGATGGGCGGCACCCCGCGTCGGGCCATCCTGTTCGAGGGTCCTCCTGGTACGGGCAAGACCTATATGGCCAAGGCCATGGCTTCCGAGGCTGGGGTCCCGTTCCTCTTCGTGTCGTCCTCCGCGTTCCAGTCGATGTACTACGGCCAAACCAACCGCAAGATCCGCACGTACTTCAAGGCGCTGCGGACCTATGCCCGCAAAGAAGGTGGCGCGATCGGGTTCATCGAGGAGATCGATGCCATCGGCGCGGCCCGCTCCGGCATGGGCGGCGGCGGTCGCGAAGGTGTGTCCGGCGTCGTCAACGAGTTGCTGATTCAGCTCCAGTCATTTGACGCTCCGCCGCGCACGGTCGCCATCAAGGGTGCCTTCATCGACTTCGTGAACAAGTGGCTGCCGCCTGAGGCGCAGTTTCGCAAGCCCAAGACCGAGCCGGCCAACATCCTGCTGGTGGGCGCGACCAACCGGAAGGACGATCTCGATCCGGCCCTGTTGCGTCCGGGTCGCTTCGATCGCTCGGTGTACTTCGACCTTCCCTCGCGGGCCGGGCGTCGGGAGATCATCGACTTCTACTTGTCGAAGAAGGCCCATGAGGCCGCACTTGACGACGATCAGTTGCGCGACACGATGGCCGCGATGACGTTCGGCTACTCACCGGTGATGATCGAGCACCTGCTCGACGAGGCGCTGGTCTGGGCCATCCGCCGAGGTGCGGGCGCGTTGAGCTGGCACGACATCCAGCAGGCGCGGATGACCGAAGAGCTCGGGCTCAAGCAGCCGGTCGAGTATCCCGAGGACGAGCGCCGGGCCATCGCCACCCACGAAGCCGGCCACGCCACGGTTGCCCACCTGTTGGGTAAGGGCCGCAAGCTCGAGGTGCTCTCGATCATCAAGCGGGGCCAAGCGCTGGGCCTTCTCGCGCACTCCGACACCGAGGAGCGCTTCACCAACACCGAGTCTGAGTTGCGCGGCCGTATCGACATCGCAATGGGCGGCATGGTGGCCGAGGAACTGTTCTTCGGCGAGAGCGGCACCGGTCCCGCTGGCGACTTGCAGACCGCGACCATGATCGCCGCGGCCATGGTCGGCTCGTACGGCCTCGGCGGATCGCTGATCTCGTATGAGGCCATCAGCGGCCCCAACGGCAACCTGGTCGCCAAGGTGGTCTCATCCGATGACGGCAAGACCGCGGTCGAGGAGATCCTCAACGACAGCAAGGCGCGCGTCGCGTCGGTGTTGTCGGACAACCGCCACCTCATTGAGGCTCTTCGTGACGAGTTGCTCGAGCACGAAGAGTTGCTTGGCGACGACATTGTCGACACCCTCCGCAACGCGGAACTGCGCCGTCATGTGATCGACCTCACTGACGACCCCGCCGACACCGCTGCTACGAAAAACCCGGGGTAAGGCCGAGTTGGTCGAGGATGAAGGCATACGTGTGGGCTAGGTCGCGCCAGGACGAGTAGCGGCCGGACGGACCGCCGTGGCCCGCGCCCATCTCGGTCTTGAGTACGAGCAGGTTGTTGTCGGTCTTGGTCGTGCGGAGTTTGGCGACCCACTTGGCCGGCTCCCAGTAGGCCACCCTTGTGTCGTTGACGCCGGTGGTGACAAACAGCGCCGGGTAGTCCTTGGCCTCGACGTTGTCGTAGGGCGAGTACGACTTCATGTAGGCGTAGTACTCCGGGTCCTTGGGGTTGCCCCACTCTTCGAACTCGCCAACGGTCAACGGGATCGACTCATCGAGCATGGTGGTGACAACGTCGACGAAGGGCACATCCGCGACGACCGCGTGGAAAAGGTCGGGGCGGAGGTTGACGACGGCGCCGACCAGCAGGCCGCCAGCCGATCCTCCGTGGCCGACCAGCCGACTCGATGAGGTCCACCCCTCGGCCACCAGGTGGTCGGCGCAGGCGATGAAGTCGGTGAAGGTGTTGCGCTTCTTGAGGAACTTGCCGTCCTCATACCAGCGACGCCCCATCTCCCCACCGCCCCGGGGATGAGCGATGGCGAAGATCACACCACGGTCGATGAGCGAGAGCCGGAACGCCGAGAAGTTCGGGTCGACTGAGTTCTCATACGAGCCGTAGCCGTAGAGCACGCACGGATTGTCGGGCGATGGCTCGACATCGGCTCGCGCTACCACCGAAATCGGGATCCGTGTGCCGTCCTCTGCGGTGGCCCAGTCGCGGAAGGTTCGATAGTGGCTCGGGTCGAAGTCGCCGAGGACAGGCTGTTGCTTCAGCAAGGTGCGCTCCCGCGTGTCCATGTCGTACTCGAAGACCGATGCGGGCGTGACCATCGATGTGTAGGTGTATCGAAGGCTGGTCGTGTCGTACTCGAGGTTCGACGACGGCCCTGCACTCGACACCTCGTCGTCCTGATCGATGGCGTGGATCTCGCCATTGCTCACATCGAGGATGCGGATCCGACGAACACCCCCGCCGCGCTCGAAGATGGCGACGTGACCGGCAAAGGCGTACACGGAGCGGAGGCGGACGCCAGCCTCGGCGGGGATCACCTCTGTCCAGTGGTCGATGCCGGGCGACGCGGTCGGCGTGGCCATGAGCCGGAAGTCGACGGCGTCGAGGTTGGTGACGATGAGGAGACGGTCGCCTTGCGACGTGACCGAGTAGTCAAGACCCTCGCGACGCGGTTGAACGATCACCGGCATCGCACTCGGATCCGTCGCGTCCACGATCCAGACTTCGCTCGTGGTCGAGCTGCGGACGCTGATGATCACCAGGCGGCCGTCGCGCTCGCGTTCGACACCAACGTTGAACCGCTCGTCCGGCTCGTGGAAGATCCGCTCGTCAGTCGCCGGGTCGGTGCCAAGGCGATGCCGCCACACCTCAAAACTGCGAAGCGTCTCGTCAAGGCGCGCGTAGTAGAGCGTCTGGTTGTCAGAGCTCCACGCCAGGTCGTCGCTGACTCCCACGATTCGGTCTGGAAGGTCATCGCCGGTGGTCAGGTCGCGGATGCTGATGTCGGCCAGATCAGTGCCGTCGGTGTTGGTGGCATACGCCATCAGGTTGTTGTCCGGACTTATGTCGTAGTTACGCAGGCTGAAGTAGTCGTGGCCTTCGGCCATGGCGTTTTGGTCGATCAGGATCTGCTCGGTTCCGCCGCCGCGAGGTCGCCGACACGCGTAGCCGTACTCCTCGCCTTCCTCCGTCCTGGAGTAATACTCCCACTCGCCTCGCGGGCTCGGAACGGAGACGTCGGTCTCCTGGATGCGCCCCTTGAACTCGGCGAACAACGCCTCTTGGAGGCCCGTGGTGTGAGCCAGCATCGTTTCCTGATAGGTGTTCTCCGCCTCCAGGTAGGCGAACACGTCAGGGTCGGTTCTGTCGCGCAACCAGTACCAGTCATCCTGGCGACGGTCGCCGTGGATCTCCAGCGTCTTTGGCCGGCGCTCGGCGAGAGGCGGATCGATCTTCGTCATGGATGTTCTTCCTCGGCGCTCGACTCGGGCCTCGGTGCTCGACTCGGGCCAACCACGCTACCGCCGTGGCCGATCGGTCCGGTTAGTTTGCTGGCATGGCCGTCTACGCCCTTGGTGATCGCGTCCCTGACATCCATCCGGATGCCTTTGTCCACCCCGACGCCACGGTGATTGGCGACGTCCGGATCGGTGCCGGCTCCAGCGTCTGGCCTGGCGCCGTGCTTCGCGGCGACTACGGAACGATCATCGTGGGGGAGCGGACCTCGATTCAGGATGGAACCGTCGTCCATGCCACCGCCGAACTCGCCACCGTGGTCGGCAACGATTGCGTGATCGGCCACATCGTGCACCTGGAGGGATGCACGATCGAAGACGAGGCTCTTGTTGGGTCCGGCTCCGTGGTGTTGCACGAAGTCGTCGTGCGCTCGCACGCTCTTGTCGGCGCAAACGCCGTGGTCACCAACGGCACCGAGGTGCCGAGCGGATGCATGGCCCTCGGCATCCCGGCCAAGATCAAGGAGGGCGGCGTGAGCGCGGAAAGCATCGTTCACGGGGCGGCTCTGTACGCGGTCAATGCGCAGCGGTACAAGACCGACCTGCGCCGACTGGATCCGTGAACGCACCAGGCCGTCGCGACGGCCGGGGCGGCGAGCCCGCCGGACGGGACCACGAGCACGCCGGACCGGACACCGAGCACGACGGTCACAGCCACGATCTTGAAGTTCGATCGGTA
>JBPCMH010000207.1:0-4178 GCA_051002495.1 Acidimicrobiales bacterium | reverse complement strand
GCCACCACCGACATCGACTGGACGCCCGAGGTCAACTTTGGTGAGTCCCAGGCCGAACACCCTGCCGCCGGACTGTTCGGCGACATGGACCTCGGCCCGCTGTCGGGTCGTCCCGAAGGCGAGATGACGCGGTTCCGCTGGGAGTTCCAGTCGTGGATGGTGAGCCAGTTCATGCACGGCGAGCAAGGTGCACTGGTGGCGACGGCCCGCTTGGTCGAGACCGTGCCCGACATCGATTCGAAGTTCTACGCCGCCAACCAGGTCGCTGACGAGGCTCGCCACGTTGAGGCCTACGCCAAGTACCTCAACGAGAAGCTGCAGCACTCCTATGAGATCTCCAAGCCGCTCGAATCGCTGCTGGTCGACATCATGGGCGAGAAGCGGTGGGACATCACCTACCTCGGCATGCAGATCATGGTCGAAGGTCTGGCGCTGGCCGCGTTCGGTCTCGGCAACGCGATGTTCCAAGACCCGATCATTAAGCAGATCACCGACTACGTGATGCGCGATGAGGCTCGTCATGTCGCATTCGGGGTGCTGTCGCTCCAAGGTCTCTATACGGAGATGACCAGCGCCGAGCTGGCCGATCGCGAGGAGTTCCTTCTCGAGGCGAGCCAGCTCATGTACAACCGGTTCCTCCTCGATGAGGTCTGGGAGCGGATGGGCGTGCCCGCGGCCGAAGGCAAGGAGTTCGCCTCCAACAACCCGCTGATGATGGTGTTCCGCCAGATGCTGTTCTCGAAGATCGTGCCCAACCTGAACAAGCTCGGACTGCTGACTCCCAAGGTGCGCGAGTTGTACGCCTCGCTCAACCTGCTGCACTTCGAGAACAACGCCGACTCGGCCACCGAAGAGCTCGGGTCGGTGTCGGCCTGAGCCTCGGTTCATCGCTTCTCGCCCTGTATCCACGAAGCGTGAAACGGCTGTCACAGCCACCTTCTAGCCTCGGCTCAATGGCCAGAGCGCGTGCGGTGTACCGATGTACCGACTGCGGAAGCGACTCCCCGCAGTGGGTCGGCAAATGCCCAGGCTGTGGCGCGTGGAACACCCTCCAAGAGGAGCGGTCTGAAGCGTCATCGGCCAAGGCCACCGCGTGGGTCTCGACGGCCAGGGCCCAGTCGATCACGACGGTCGACACCTCGACTGGGGCGGCCATGTCGACCGGGGTAGCCGAGCTCGACCGCGTGCTCGGCGGCGGGCTGGTGCCCGGCTCGGTCACGCTGCTCGGTGGCGAGCCTGGTGTCGGCAAGTCCACGCTGCTGTTGCAGGTGATGGCCTCGATGGCGAAGGCAGGGTCGACTGCGCTGCTCGTGTCGGCGGAGGAGTCGATGCAGCAGGTCCGTCTACGGGCCGAGCGTCTGGGCGCGATGGACGAGCGCCTGCTGATCCTGGCCGAGACCGCGCTGCCGGGCATCACCGCGGCGCTTGACGAGACCAAGCCCGACATTGTCGTGGTCGACTCGATCCAGACCGTCTTCGACCCGGATCTCACCTCGGCCCCCGGTTCGGTGTCGCAGGTTCGTGATTGTGCCCACCAACTGGTGCGTCTGGCCAAAGACCGCAACCTGGCTTGCGTGCTTGTGGGCCACGTCACCAAAGACGGTGGCCTCGCCGGCCCACGCGTGCTCGAACACGTCGTTGACACCGTGCTGTCATTCGACGGTGAGCGCCATCACGCTCTGCGGCTGCTGCGAGCGCAGAAGCATCGCTTTGGGGCCACCGGTGAGCTTGGCCTGTTCGAGATGACCGAAGCCGGGTTGTCTGGCGTGCCCGATCCGAGCGGGCTCTTCCTTGGCGATCGTCGCGCCGGCGTACCCGGATCGGCCGTCGTTCCCACCATGGAGGGCCAACGTCCACTGCTCGTCGAGCTGCAGGCGCTGGTTGCTCCCTCGTCGCTGGCCCAACCTCGCCGATCGGCCAACGGCCTCGATGGCAACCGACTCTCCCTGCTGCTCGCCGTGCTCGAGCGACGGGCCGGCATCGGCTTCGGCAAGCACGACGTGTTTGCTTCCGCTGTCGGAGGTGTGCGCATCGTCGAGCCCGGGGTCGATCTCGGCTTGGCCCTCGCCCTGGCCTCGGCCCGCACCGGCGCGGCGCTCCCGGCCGAGGTGGTCGCCTGCGCCGAGGTCGGCCTCGGAGGCGAGCTCAGGCTGGTTTCCCGCACGCCGCGCCGGCTTGCTGAAGCGGCCCGGCTCGGCTTCCGTCAGGCCATCGTGCCCGCTTCTTCTCCGGACGGGCCGAAGGGGCTCACCCTGCACCGAGTGCACACGCTGGGCCAGGCCATCGATGTGGCCCGGCTGAGGTCGAACGCGAGCGACGAGTGGCCCGAACCTGCGCAGGGAGAAGTCAGGCCGTACTGAGGTCGCGGCGCGCGCGGGAGCCAGCCGGCGCAGGTGACCAGTACCATGCCCGTGTGCTCGAAAGGCAGACCGCCGTGATGATGGAGGCGCTGGCTGAAGTGGCGCCCGGTCGGCCATTGCGCGAAGGCATCGACCGCATCCTGCAGGCCAAGATGGGTGCCCTGATCGTGTTGGGCGACGGCCCAGACGTGCTGGCCATCTGCTCCGGCGGCTTCCTGCTCGATGCCGAGTTCACTCCTCAGCGGCTTTCGGAGCTGGCCAAGATGGATGGCGCGATCATCCTCGCGGCCGACGCCAGCCGGATCGCTAGGGCCAACGTGCACCTCGTGCCCAACC
Source organism: Acidimicrobiales bacterium (assembly GCA_051002495.1). Lineage (GTDB taxonomy): Bacteria > Actinomycetota > Acidimicrobiia > Acidimicrobiales > CADCTF01 > JBPCMH01. The sequence continues at coordinate 1,482 of JBPCMH010000207.1, read as the reverse complement.
CCAACGTGCCGACCTCAGAAACTGGCACCCGTCACCGGACCGCCGAACGCGTCGCCCGGTCCATCGACGTGCCCGTGATCTCGGTGTCGGAGGAGTTGTCGATCATCGCGGTATACCGCGACGACGAGAAGCATCCGTTGGAGCCCATCCCTCGCTTGCTGACCAGGGCGAACCAGGCGCTGCAGACCTTGGAGCGCTACAAGACCCGCCTCGACAACGTGACCAGCGCCCTGTCCGCCCTCGAGGTCGAAGACCTCGTCACCGTGCGCGACGTGGTGACGGTCCTGCAGCGCGCCGAGATGGTTCGTCGCATCGCCGAGGAGATCGAGAGCTACATCGTTGAGCTCGGCGCTGATGGTCGCCTTGTGCGGCTCCAGCTCGAGGAGCTCATGGGCGGGGTCGAGGACGATCGTCGTTACGTGATCCAGGACTACTTCCACGACGAGCCGACCTGGCAGCTCGATCGGGCCATGCAAGCGCTGTCTGATCTGACCACCGAAGACCTCCTCGATCTCAAGACGGTGACCTCGGTCCTCCACCTGCCGGCTGATGCCACCGAGCTCGAGGGTGGTTTACAACCTCGCGGCTTCCGGCTGCTGTCGAAGATCCCCCGGCTGCCAGAGGTCGTCATTGGGCGGATCGTCGAACGGTTCACCACGCTGCAGAAGGTGCTGCGAGCAACCACCGGCGACCTGGACGACGTCGAAGGTGTTGGAGCGGCCAGGGCCCGAGCGGTGAAAGACGGCCTGGCCCGATTGGCCGAGACTTCGATCCTCGACCGGTACTCCTGAGGCTGTCCGTGCGCGTCAGTTTGCCATCGGGAACAGCTGCCGAGCTCGCGCTCCCATCCGGGGACGCCACGCGCGGGTTGGTGCTCGCCCCCGACATCGGTGGCCTACGCCCGCTGTTCGATGACCTGTGCGCGCAGTTGGCCCGCGACCACGGTTGGGCGGTGTGCGCACCGGAGCCGTTCGCCGGGCGCGAGACCCTCGAAGTACCCGAGCGACTGGGCGTCGTTGGCGAGCTCGACGACGACCGCCAGCTCGGCGATCTGTTGGCGGCGGCCGAGCGTCTCGAGTCGGAGGCCGGTGTCGACCGGGTGGCGGTGCTCGGCTTCTGCATGGGCGGCATGTACGCGTTGAAGGCCGCGGGGATCGGCCGATTCGATCGGGCCGTGGCGTTCTACGGGATGATCCGCATCCCGGAGCAATGGCAGAGCGCCAGCCAGGGTGAGCCCTTGTCTTACCTGGAGCGGGATGGTGCTGCGCCGACGCTGGCCATCATCGGCGGGCTGGATGGCTGGACCCCTCCCGCCGACGTCGACGCGCTGCGGTCCGTCGGTTCCCACGTCGACGTTGTGGTGTATGACGACGCCGAGCACGGCTTCGCCCACGATCCGTCTCGCCCGGCCCACCGTGCTCAGGACGCCGCTGACGCATGGGCCAAATCGGTCGATTTCCTCGCATAAGCCAGCCCTAGCCC
>JBPCMH010000206.1:0-3105 GCA_051002495.1 Acidimicrobiales bacterium | reverse complement strand
CCATGGGTGTCTCACTCACGGCGTTCGATGATGCCGAGGATGACGGCGACATCATCGTGGTTCCCGGTGACACCCCGCTGCTGCGTGCCTCAACGCTGGCTGACTTGGCCACCATCCACCGGAGTTCCGACGCGGCCGCGACCGTCCTTACCGCGGAGATCGACAACCCCTCGGGCTACGGCCGAGTGGTCCGGGGCAAAGATGACCGGGTCGCCCGCATCGTCGAGCATCGCGACGCATCCTCGGAGGAGCTTGAGATCAATGAGGTCAACACCTCGATCTACTGCTTCCGCCGGAGCCTCTTGGCTCCCGCCCTTCGCCGACTCAGCCCAGAGAACTCCCAAGGCGAGTACTACCTGACCGACGTGATCGAGGTGCTGTACGACGCCGGGTACAACGTGGTGTCGCTTGTGGCGGCCGACCCGATGGAGACGGCTGGCATCAACGACCGGGTGCAGTTGGCCGTCGCCGAGGCTGAGTTGCGCGACCGCACCAACGAGCGCTGGATGAGCCATGGCGTGACCATGATTGACCCGGAGCGCACCTACATCGATGCAACCGTCCGGCTCGCCGAGGATGTGACGCTGTTCCCAGGGGTGATCCTGCAGGGCCAGACGATCATCGGCCCTGGCGCACGCATCGGACCGGATTGTCGTCTGGATGACTGCACGGTCGGCGACGAAGCAATCATCGAACATGCCGTCGCCACCGGGGCCGAAATCGGCGCAAAGGCCGTAGTCGGTCCGTTCGCATCGCTGGGGAACGGAGCGCGAGTGGCGCCCGGCGAGGTCACCGGGCCATTCTTCACTGCGGAAGGGGAGGCTGACTCGACGTGACAGGCATCGGGAAGGAAATCGTCACCAAGAAGCGGATCGAGCTCTACACGGGCCGAACGCATCCTGAGTTGACGAACGAGGTGGCTGAGGTCCTTGGCATCGGGCTCGGCGAAACCAACCTGCGTAACTTCCCTGATGGTCAGATCCACTGCCGCTACGGCGACTCCATCCGTGGGGCCGACGTCTTCGTCATGCAGACCCACGGGGCGCCGGTCAACGAGTCGATCATGGAGCAGTGCATCATGATCGACGCGGCCAAGCGGGCCTCGGCGAAGCGCATCACCGCGGTCTGCCCCTACTACGGCTACGCCCGGCAGGACCGGAAGGCCGAGGGTCGAGAGCCGATCACCGCGAAGTTGGTGGCCGACATGCTCACCGTGGCCGGCGCTGACCGCATCGTGTCAGTCGACCTGCACGCCGGCCGGGTCCAGGGCTTCTTTGATGGACCGGTCGACCATCTGACTGCCATGCCCGTGCTCGAGGCCTACATCCGGGGCGAGGGCAGCGGCAACATGGCAATCGTGTCGCCGGACACCGGTCGGATCAAGGTTGCCGAGCGCCTGGCCCAGCACCTCGACCTGGAGTTGGCCAACGTCTATAAGAAGCGGGCCAAGGGCCAGGTCGAAGCGCGGGGCGTGCTCGGCGACGTGGCTGGAAAGCGGTGCATTCTGGTCGACGACATGATCGACACGGCCGGAACGATCTGCGCCGCGGCCGACATCCTGCGGGAGAACGGCGCCACCGATGTGTGGGCCATGGCCACCCACGGTGTGCTTTCCGACCCGGCGGTCGACCGGCTCAAGAACTCGGCCATTTCCCGGGTCGTGGTCACCAACACCCTGCCCATCCCCAGCGAGAAGCAGTTCGACAAGCTGGAGGTGTTGTCGATCGCGGGCATCATCGCCAACGCCATCGAGGCCGTCTTCGCTGACACCTCAGTCAGCGAGATCTTCGGCGGCGAGAACCAGCAATAGCGGCGGCTGGGATGGGCCACCGCCCATGCTCTAGAATCTCCCGGTCCCCTAAGCAGTAGGTCCGCAGGAGCGCGCGCAGATGCCCGAGATCAACCTCACAGCAGAGTCCCGTCCCGAGACTGGCAGCGCCCCGGCGCGCCGTCTGCGCACGGAAGGCAAGATCCCGGCCGTCGTCTATGGCCACGGCATTGACCCGCTCGCCGTCTCCGTCGGCGGTCGTGAAGTGCGAGCCGCCCTGACCACGGAGTCTGGGACAAACGCTCTGATCAACCTGAGCATCGGTGCCGACTCGCACCTGACCCTCGCCCGGGTGTTGCAGCGCGACCCCGTGCGGAACACGGTCACGCACATCGACTTCCAGGTCGTCAGCCGCGACGAGCTGATCACCGCCGACGTCGGCATCACGCTCATCGGAGAGCCCAAGGCTGTGCACGAGGGCGGTGGCGTGGTCGATCAGCAGATCTTCACGCTGACCATCGAGGCCATCCCGGCCAACATCCCGAACAGCATCGAGGTCGACATCAGCGAGCTCGAGATCGGCGGCGCGGTTCGCATCGGCGACCTCAACCTTCCCGAGGGTGTGTCGACGGCTGTTGATGCCGACGAGCCCATCGTCACCGGTGCCCTTCCTGCCCTTGAGGTGGTCGAGGAGCCCGAGGTCGAAGAAGGCGAAGAGGGTGTCGAGGGTGTCGAAGGCGAAGCGGCCGAAGGCGCCGAGGAATCCGATGGCGATGGCGGCGCCGACGCCCCTGCCGACAGCGGGGGCTAGACCCTGGCCGGCGGCGTCGACCTGCTCGTGGTCGGCCTCGGCAATCCTGGCGCCGATTACCACGGCACCCGCCACAACGCCGGTGCCGACGTCGTTGCCCTTCTCGCCGACCGCCACAACGGTCGGCTGAAGCTCTCGAAGGCCGACCGCGCCCTCGCCGACACCGTGCATCTGAGCACCGGCAAGCTGCTGCTGGCGTTTCCCCAGACTTACATGAACGAGTCTGGGGCTTCAGTGGCTTCGCTCGCCCGGCGGGCCGACCTGACCGATGACCCGGAGCGCGTCGTCGTTGTCCACGACGAGCTCGACCTGCCCCTTGGCGTGTTGAGGGTAAAGCGCGGCGGCGGTTTGGCTGGTCACAACGGGCTTCGCTCGGTCAAAGCCCATCTCCACACCGATGCGTTTCTGCGGGTCCGCATCGGTATCGGTAAGCCCTCGGGGAAGAACGAGGGGGCAACGCACGTGTTGAGCAGGCCCGGCAAGGCCGAACGCACCGAACTCGAGATCATGGTGCAGACCGCCGCTG
>JBPCMH010000205.1:0-2801 GCA_051002495.1 Acidimicrobiales bacterium | reverse complement strand
GAGGACATCCGCCGGGCAATGGGCATCAAGCACGAGTACTCCACCGACGCCGCGGTTCAGGTTGCGAACTTTTACACGGGCTCGAACCTACTCATCGGCGCCCTTCCCGAGGCCAGAGGCGGGAATGGCGCACGAAGCTCGCCGGGTTCCCGCCAAGATGGCTCCCACCCGGACCGCTACGCGCACCCGATGACCAGCGATGTCGGCTACCTCGCCGCGTTCGCCGGGGGTGTCGTGTCGTCCTCTCGCCCTGTGTGTTGCCGATCGTCCCCGCCTACCTCGCCGTCATCACCGGGCTCGGCGTCGAGCAACTCCGCGGCGCCGACCGGCCGCTCGTGCGCATCGGCCGTGACACAGCGCTGTTCATCGCCGGGTTCTCGGCGGTGTTCGTGGGCCTCGGTCTGTCGGCCACCACGATCGGCCAAGGCCTGTTCCGCAACCAGAGCCTCCTCACCCGCGTGTCTGGCGGGCTGATGCTGGCCATGGCGCTGTTCATGCTCGGCTCGCTGTTCCTCAACGCCCCGTGGCTCTACCAGGAACGCCGCTTCCACCCGAACCTGTCGCGCTTCGGACCGTTCGCCGCTCCGGTGGCTGGCGTGGCGTTCGGGTTCGGGTGGACGCCCTGCATCGGCCCCGTGCTCACCTCGATCCTCGCCCTCGCCGCCAGCCGCGGCGACGCCGGGCAGGGCGCAACATTGCTGGCTGTGTACTCCGCCGGTCTCGGCCTGCCCTTCCTGGTCACCGGACTTGCGTTCGGACGACTCGCCGGCACGCTGGGCTGGGTCAAGCGCCACGTCCGCGGCCTCACCGCCACCTCGTCGTTCGCGCTTGCCGCGTTCGGGGTGCTGCTGGTGATGGACCGCCTGGTCTGGCTCACCGGCGAGCTCCAACGAGCGCTCGACGCGGTCGGCCTTGGACGGCTGGTCGAACTCGGATGAGAACCGGAGGATAAACGTGAGCTCGACACGACAACGCACGACGACGTCTCGGTCGGCCAACCGCCGTGAACACCAGGCGGCTCCAGGAAGGTCTCAGCGGTGCCAGGGGCGAGACTGGTGGGCAGCCGGCCTCCTCGGCGTCGCCGCGCTGATCGGGCTGGCAGTCCTCGCCGGCAGCGGGTCGGGTGGGGGGAGCGGTGAAAGCGACCCCGCCGCCTTCGACCTCCCTGCTATCGAGGGTGACGACCGCGTCCGGCTCGTCGACTTCCGGGGCAAGCCGGTGGTCGTCAACTTCTTCGCGTCGTGGTGCACGGCCTGTGACTTCGAGCTGCCCGGCTTCGCCCACGTCTCCGACGAGCTGCGCGACCAGGTCACCTTCGTCGGCGTCGCAGCCCTCGAGACCGGCGACCCCATGACCATGCCCGAACGACACGGCATCACCTGGTGGCCCCTCGCCCAAGACATCGGCAGCCGGGGCAACGAGTTCCACGCCGCCGTCGGCGGCCGCGGCATGCCCGTCACCGCCTACTACGACGACACCGGGAACCTGCTCCACGTCGAGACCGGCGCCATCGACGAAGCCACCCTCCGTGAACGTGTCACGTCCCTCTACCAAATCGAGGTGTGAACGTGCCCCGAACCCGACGGATGCTGCTAGTCGCCGCCGCGCTCGCGCTGACCGCCGCTGCGTGCGGCGAAGTCGACGCGCCCGATATCGCCCAGACCGGCATCACCGAGCCCCGTTCGAGCGAACCACCCGGTGGACGCGGCGTGACGGTCGTCGCCGAGGACACCGCCTTCGACACCACCAACCTCGACGCGGCCGTCGGCGAGACGCTCGCCATCACCTTGGACAACCGCGACGACGGGATACCGCACAACCTGCGCGTCGAAGGCGCCTTTGGCGGCGATGCCAAGACCGACATCGAGCAAGGACCGACCACCCAGACCCTCGAGGTCAGCTTCGACGACGCTGGCGTGTTCACGTACTTCTGCGACGTCCACCCACAGCAGATGCGCGGCACGGTCACGGTGTCGGTGTGACGGCACTACGCACCCGCACACTGAGCTCACACCCCGCGGCCGGCGAGCGCAATGGCGAAGAGCAGTCCAGCCAGACGAGGCGGGCCGTCCGGGGCGAACGCATGGCACGGACGGCACCACGGCGCCCAGAAGTCGACGACGGTCACGCCACCCGCAGTCTGCTCGAAGAAGTTGGCGTCATCGATGACAACGATCGGCGACGGGACCACTACGGCAGCAGTAACGGCGAGTGGTTCGCTCTGTCGGGTCTGACGACGCGTGCGGCGAGACATGGTCCTCCTAGGTGTTCGCAACGGGAACCCGGCGTCGCCCACTGGTATTCCGGAGCGTGGGTGAAATGCCTGGGCACGATGTCAGGCGGGGCCTGGCCTGCTATCCGGAAGGTGTTCCTGTTGTATCAGGATTTCCTTGTATGATCTGCCCATGCCCGCTACCTCGGTGGCTGCAACACCCGACGTCGACATAGCGACGGCCCGGTTCTTCCGGGTCCTCGGCGACGCCAATCGTCTCCGCATTCTCGAGCTCTTGCTGGAGTGTCCCCACACCGTGTCGGAGCTGGCGACCGCCCTTGATGCGCCATCCGGGCGGGTGTCGAACCACCGGGCCTGCCTGCGGTGGTGCCGCTTCGTCGAGGACGAGCGCAAGGGCCGCACCGTCGTCTACCGGATCGCCGATCCGGCCGTTGCCGAGGCGCTGGTCCTCGGCCGGCGGCTGGCCGCCGGGCACTGCGAGCACCTGGCCACCTGTGGGCGCATCGGGCCCGACTGGATCTGAAGGCGAACAGCGATGACCTACGACTACGACCTGGCGATCATCGGC
>JBPCMH010000204.1:0-11276 GCA_051002495.1 Acidimicrobiales bacterium | reverse complement strand
GAGCTGATCGATGGCGGTGACCTTGTCTCCGGGGAGGAGATCGGCGTGGATCTCCGCAATGCCGGCGGTCTCGCCGAGTGCGGTGGCGGTGCGGGCGTTGTCGCCGGTGAGCATGGCGATGACGGTGATGCCGGTGCGTCGAAGCGCGTCGGCGACTCCGGGGGCTTCGGGCCGGAGTTCGTCTCGTACGGCGATGGCGCCGAGGAGTCGGCCGTCGTGTTCGACGAGCACGACGGTGCTGCCGCCGGATTGGAGGTCGGCGACGGTCGGGGCGAGGGGGCCGGGGTCGATGTAGCCGGGGCGGCCGAGTCGGGCCGGTCGTCCGTCGACGGTGCCGGTGAGCCCGCTGCCTGTGACGGCTTGCACATCGGTGGCCTCGATGGTCCCGGGCGAGGCGGTGAGGATGGCGGCAGCGAGGGGATGTTCGCTGCGAGCTTCGAGCGCGGCGGCAATACGCAGGGTCTCGTCGCTGGTGGCGCCGTCGTTGGTGACGATGTCGATGACGGTGGGTTGGTTGCGGGTCAGGGTGCCGGTCTTGTCGAGGGCGACGATCTCGATACGGCTCAGTGCTTCGAGCGCCGCGCCACCTTTGACGAGGGCGCCGTTTCGGGCGGCGGCGCCGACGGCCGCGACCACGGTCACCGGGACCGAGATCGCGAACGCGCACGGAGCGGCGGCAACGAGCACGACAAGCGAACGCCCGATCCACAACGACGGGTCACCCAGCAACGACCCCAGCGCCGCGATCGTGGCGGCGACGATCATGATGGCGGGCACGAGTGGGTCGGCGATGCGTTCGGCGAGTCGTTGACTCGTGCCCTTTCGTTCCTGGGCTTCTTCGACGATGTGGACCAAGCGGGCCAGCGAGCTGTCGCTGGTGGTGGCGGTGACCTCGATGTCGATGACCCCGCCGCCGTTGATCGCGGCGGCGAGGACGTCGCGACCCACCTCGACCTCGACGGGAACAGACTCGCCGGTGATCGCCGACAGATCGAGGGTGGACCGGCCGGTGCGGACGACGCCGTCGGTGGCGATGCGTTCGCCCGGCCCGATGACCATGATGTCGCCGACGACGAGCTCGTCCGCCTCGACCTGGATATCGCCATAGCGTCGTCGGAGGGTGATCTGGTCGGGGACCAGGTCGAGCAGGGCTCGGAGGCCATGGCGGGTGCGGGTCATGGCGTAGTCCTCGAGGGCCTCGGAGATCGAGAACAAGAACGCGAGCGACGCCGCTTCGCCGAACTCACCGAGGATAACTGCGCCGACCGCGGCGATCGTCATGAGGGTTCCGACCCCGATCCGTCGCCGGACCAGGGCATGGAGGGTTCCGGGGACGAACGTCGTCCCACCCACGAACAGAGCAGCGAGGAACGACGTATCGGCGAGCGTGTTGGCATCGGCGACCGAGGCAGTCAGCCCGACCGCGAGGAGGAGCCCGGAGACGCCGGCGAGCCGCACGTCGCGGAGTCTCCAGACCGGTTGGAGTTCCTCGTCGATGTCGGCCGATGGTTCGCAGCACGGATCGCTCATGTCGCCGCAGTCGGGTTGTTCATGGCTTGCTCGTCCGGTGTCGGGAGGTAGCGAGATGGTGCGGCTCGGAAGCGGTCGACACAGGCGGGCGAACAGAACCACCAGGTGGTGTCGTCGTGATCGACCGTCGGCGTACCGGCGCCGGGGGTGAGTCGCATGCCACACACCGGGTCGGTCATGCAGCCATCGGGATGACACAGCTGCACCGCGAAGACCGGCCCGGTGCAGATAACCGCCCGTGATCTAAGGCAGACCCGGCTCATCGTGGAGCCGGTGGCTGATGCCACCGGCGATCGACATCGCGACCGCAGGGCCGGCGGTCTCCAGCAGGACTCCGTCACCCAGCGTCTTGACGATCCGACTGGCGTCGCCCAGTTCGGTGCGGACCGCGTCGAGGAATCGGTCGAAGGCGTCCTCGACTCGGAGAGTCCTGCGTACAGGTTCAGCAGTGGGTCCGCGTTCGCGTCATGAGAGGCCAGGAACCGCCAGTCGTGGCAGATGCCTTCCGCGGGCGGAACTCTACTGATCATGTGCGGTCGCTGCTCATCTCAGCGAATGTTGCCAGTGTCCGCGCCTGCGCGCGACCGTTCGCCGTCGAAAGGTCGAGTTCGCCAGATGCAGTAACGATGACGACGCCCGCTTCCTCGTGTATGCGAATCAGCCGGTCGAGGTCGTACGCGACAATCGGCGGGAAGGATCGCGCTGTACGTCCTCCAGCATGCGTTCGAATTCGTCGCGGCGGACGCCTCGCTGCCTCGCCGACCGGTCGCGATCGACATATGACGCGGCGACTGAGAACGCTTGAGGAGTCAGCACTTGACGATCAATCTCAACGTGCTGCACCTCTGCTTCCGGAGCCTGCGCCAGGGCCATGAAGAAATGGTAGTGCAGTTCCAGTTGAGGAACATCGGCGACGACACCGAACAAGACCATCGTCAACGAGGGCCTGGCCCGGTGGACCTACCGGGATGTCGCTGGCTACGGGATCAGCGAGTACCTGCAGCAGCTCGATGGCGAGGCTCGACTGATTCCCATCGACTGATAGGAGTTCGACGGCTCAGCGGTCGTGGCCATGTCGCTGCGGCGCTGCTTTTCGTCGTACATGGCGGTGTCGGCCGCGTGCCATGCAGCATGCAGGTTGTCCTTCCCCAGGCGGAAGCCGACTCCGACCGACGCCGGGACATCCACGATGACGAATGCGGCCCTGACTCGATCGGCCAACTGCTCAGCATCCTTGCGTGAGCACTCGACCGCAAGGAGGGCGAACTCATCCCCGCCAACCCTCGCGACGGTGTCGTGGGCCCTCGCCGTGCCCAGGAGAACCTGCCCGGTCATCCTCAGCACCGCATCGCCGGCGGCGTGGCCGTCGGAGTCGTCGGTCTCCTTCAGTCCGTCGAGATCGAGGCTGATGACCGCGGCGGGATGGCCAAAGCGGAGACAACGTTGCTCTTCCGCGTCGAGGACCTGATCCCAGGCCCGCCGGTGGTGACGTCCGTGAGTTCGTCCTGCAGGGCCAGTAACTCGGCCTTCTCCGCTCGCACAGCGTGCCGAAGAGCGAGCCGTCGCTGAGGTGCATGGGCATGCCGACGTAGGCGCCGATGGGCACCTGCTGTCCGATGGGGGCTTCGGCGTAGACCGGTACGGCCCTGGAGTCCGGAGCGATGCGCGGCCCCTCCCCGCGGACCATGCGCGAGCAGAAGGAGTCCGACCACCGGAAGACGTCACCAGGGGCCACGCCGTAGGCGGTGTCGGCGGTGGCGAGCACGATCCACGCGTCGCCCTCGGTGCGGGTGACCATCCACAAACCAAAGCCAAGGCTTTGCTGGAGCACGGTGAGCACGCCGGACGCGGCCGACTCAAAGTCCTCATATGCCGTCAGGCGTTCGGGGGAGGTCAGATCAATGGTCAATTGGGGGTCCTTCCTGCGAGTCCCACCTTTCCTGAGGTCGTGGGAAATACCGCCCGCGATCCGAGCGATCGATACGGACCAGACAAAGATTCGGCAGGATTAGACGCATGGATCTCACCCAGGTCATCTACGAGGCTGGCGACGGCATCGCCACCGTCACGCTCAACCGCCCCGAGAAGCTCAACGCCTTCACCAATCGCATGCTCGAAGAGTTGCTGGACGTATTCGATCGCATTGACGCCGACGACGAGGTCAGGGCGGTGATCGTGACCGGCAGCGGCCGTGGCTTCTGCGCCGGTGCCGACCTGAGCGGCGGCGGGGCGACCTTCGACGCCGCCGGTGGACGGGGGGCTGAGGTCGGCATCGTGGCGGACGGTGCGGGGGTACCGCGAGACGGCGGCGGGCGGGTGACCTTGCGCATCTTCAACTGCCTCAAGCCGGTGATTGCTGCCATCAACGGACCGGCCGTCGGTGTGGGAATCACGATGACCCTTCCAATGGACATTCGCCTCGCCGTCCGCACCGCCAAGATCGGGTTCGTGTTTGCGCGGCGTGGGCTGGTGCCGGAAGCGTGCTCGAGTTGGTTCCTTCCCCGCGTCGTCGGGATTAGCAGGGCGATGGAATGGGTGGCGACGGGTCGCGTTTTCGAAGCCAGCGAAGGCTACGACGCGGGTCTGATCCGCTCGCTTCACGATCCTGATGACCTGATGCCAGCCGCGGTGGCGATCGCGCGGGAGATCGCGGACAACACCTCGGGCGTATCGGTTGCGCTTTCACGCCAGATGCTTTGGCGGATGCTGGGTGCATCGCATCCGATGGACGCGCACCGCGTCGACTCGCTGGGAATCTTCCATCGGGGCCAATCAGCCGACACCAGGGAGGGCGTGACCTCGTTCCTGGAGAAGCGCCAGCCCCAGTTCCCGGACACCGTCTCGGCCGACCTGCCGCCGTACTTTCCGTGGTGGAGTGAGCCGTCCTACGTCGGTGACGAGGTCTAGGGTCCAACCGTGCCTGAGACTGCTGAGCTACGAGAAGTCGCGACAGGACTGAGCTTTCCTGAGGGCCCGGTGATGTTGCCCGATGGAGACCTGCTGTTCACCGAGATGGTGACGGGCATGCTGAAGCGCGTGCCCGCGGGAGGGGGCGAGGTCACCGTCGTCGCCAGCATGGGTGGTTCGGCCAACGGTGCTGCGATCGGCCCGGACGGACGCGTCTATGTCGCCAACAGCGGCGGCTGGAGTTGGACTCGACTGGGCGAGATGTATCTGCCCGGGAACCATGCCGGCACCCGCGCTGACGATTACATCGGAGGTCGGATCCAGGTTGTCGATCTCGAGAACGGATCGGTCGAAGATCTTTACATCGAGTGCGATGGTCGTCCACTTCGCGCTCCCAACGACCTTGTTTTCGACGCCGAAGGCGGCTTCTGGTTCACCGATCACGGTCACGTTCACGACGGGGTTCGCGACGTCGGCGCGGTCTACTACGCACTGCCTGATGGGTCGTCGATCGTCGAGGTCATCCGCGCGGCTGACGCCCCGAACGGTATCGGCCTGTCGCCTGACGGCGGCCGACTTTACGTGGCCGAGACCCAGACCAGCCGCGTGTGGTGGTGGGATCTAGCCGCACCTGGCCGCCTGGCCAACGACGCGCCGTTCTTCGGAAACGGAGGAACCCTGCTCGCAGGACTGCCTGGCCATCAGCTGTTCGACTCCTTGGCCATCGACGGCGATGGTTATGTGTGCGTGGCCACCATCGTGAACGGCGGCATCACCGCTATCTCGCCGGACGGCGCATCGGTGCAACACGCCGCGCTACCCGATCCGATCGTGACCAACATCTGCTTTGGGGGCGACGACTTCCGTACGGCCTATGCCACGCTTTCGGGCAACGGCGCCATCGTTGCGTTCGAGTGGCCCCGCCCGGGTCTCGCCCTCGCGCACCAGCGCTGACCCCGCCTGTTCCCCGTTTTTCCCGTGGCGGCGTCCGTAAGGCACCATCGGGATGTGTCGACCCCATCTGTCATCGCGAGCATCGAGTCGGGCATCGAGCGCGGCCTCCATATCGGCGCCCAGGTCGTCGCCTCGATCGGCGGCACCGTCGTGACCGACTTGGCGATCGGGACTGCACGGGAGGGCGTGTCGATGGCGCCAGGCACCCTCATGCCGTGGTTCAGCGGCAGCAAGCCCGTCACGGCCACCGCGGTGTTGCAGATGGTCGAGCGCGGCCGGCTCGGCCTCGACGATCAAGTCGCCTCCCACCTTCCGGCCTGTGGCGTGGGCGGCAAGCAGGACATCACGGTCCGCCATTTGTTGCTGCACACCGCCGGCTTCAGAGATCCAGGGCTCACGCCGTCGCAACTGCGGGCGGCATCGTGGGATGAATCGATGGCCGCCATCTGCGCGTCGCCACTCGAACCCGGGTGGGTTCCAGGCGAGACGGCTGGCTACCACCCGCTCACCAGCTACCAGGTGCTTGGAGCTCTCGTGCAACTTCAGGATCTCGAGGGGCGAGCTTTCGTCGACTACGTCGCGGAGGAGATCTTTGAGCCGTGCGACATGGCCGACTCGTGGATGTCGTTGTCGGCCGACCGCTATCGGTCGTACGGCGATCGCATGGCCGTCCCGATCGGCGTTGACCGCGGCGAACAGCGCATCATTGGCGCCCTGTCAGGTCCCGATGCCTACGAGCCGGTGTTCCCAGGTGGCGGGGCGGTTGGTCCGATGGGGGACCTGGTCAGGTTCTACGAAATGTTGCTCGGCGGTGGGGAGCGGGCTGGCCACCGGGTGTTGGGCTCAGCGATGGCCGCCGACATGGTTAGGCCCCACCGCGTGGGTGCCCATGATCTGACGTTCCGTTCAGTCCTCGACTGGGGTCTCGGGGTGATGACGAACTCATGGAAGTATCAGCAGAAGCCCGGCTGGTACGGCTATGGCGACCACGCTGGCGACGATGCGTTTGGTCATGGCGGCGTCGGGACGTTGGTGTCGTTCGCCGACCCTCAGCACCGGCTGGCTGTGGCGCTGGCCTTCAACGGGCAGCTCGCTGAGGCGGCCAACCACGCACGCACCCAGCCGGTCATCAACGCGCTCTACGACGACCTCGGACTGTCCGAGTCGGCTTCCACCCAGCGGTCGTAGCGGTCGGGGTCGGTCCACGCGCCGGTCAGGCGATCGAACTCGGCTGCCTCGGGAGCCATCCATTCCGTGGCGCCAGCGCGAACTCCAGTGGCGGAGACCTCAGCGAGACCTGGCGGCAGGTCGAGCAGGGTTGCGCCAGCCGGGAGCACGTGCCGGGAGCGGGCCACGACTGCCAACATCGGCAACCGGCGGATGGCGTCGTCTCGTCGGGTGACGTCGCCGCCGTAGTAGATGGGGTCGCGTAGCTGGGTCCATTTGTCGGCGCCGATGACGATCACGTCATAGCCGGAGGCGATGTCGGCGAGGAGCTTGGCTTCGGTCACGGCAACGCCTATCCAGGGTCGTGTCTTGGCCAGGGTCAGCAACACCCCAACGCGGTGTTCGAGGGTGGGCCTTTCAAGGGCTTCCTTCGCTAACGGGACCTTCGACACCACCAGGTCGAGGCGATCCAGTCCGAGCTGGCGCCAAGCTGCTTCGGCGATGGCGACGTGGGCGACGGTCATTGGGTTGAACGTGCCAGGGAACACACCGACGCGGCCCATGCGACAAAGACTACGACGGGAAGGAGCTGACACCAGCCCCAGTAGAGTGGTGTCTGACATGGCCGGTACCTACTGGGTCGAGACGCTCGGCTGCCCCAAGAACCAGGTCGACTCAGACAAGCTCGCCGGTACGTTCGACGCCGACGGCTTGCTGCCTGCGTCGTCGCCCGCGGAGGCCGATGTGGTTGTGGTGAACACGTGCGCGTTCATCGAAGCCGCCCGCGAGGAGTCGGTTGAGACCGTGCTGGCCCTGGCGGAAGCGAGGCGCGACGGAGCCAAGTTGGTCGTGACGGGATGCATGGCCGAGCGCTACGGCGACGAGCTGGCCGCCGCGCTCCCCGAGGTCGATCAGGTCGCAGGGTTCGGGGTGCCGGTCTCCCTCGGACCAAAGCCGGTCGGCGAGGTTCCGAACCTGGACTTACTCAACCTGCCCAGGCCTAGGTCATTGTCGCCGTGGGCCTACGTGAAGATTGCGGAGGGGTGCGACCGCAAGTGCGGCTTCTGCGCCATCCCGAGTTTTCGAGGCAAGCAGCGCAGCCGGTCGATCGCGTCGATTCTCGCCGAAGTCGAATCGCTCGAAGTCAAAGAAGTGATCCTCGTGGCGCAGGACCTGGCCTCGTACGGCAAGGATGATGCCTCGCTCGGCGGCGGGTCTATCGTGCCGCTGGTCAAGGCCGTTGCCGATCTCGTGCCGCGCACTCGGCTGCTCTATTTGTATCCGTCCGATCTGTCTGACGAGTTGATCGATGTGATCGGCGGCCCGAGCGGTGTGGCGTACTTCGACCTCTCCTTGCAGCACGTGTCGAAGCCATTGCTGCGCCGGATGCGTCGCTGGGGCGATGGCGATCGCTTCCTCCGGCGGATTGCCGACATCCGGACGAGATACCCCGAGGCAGCGTTTCGGTCGAACTTCATCGTCGGCTACCCGGGTGAGACCGAGGCCGACCACGACGCGCTGCTCTCCTTCGTCGAGGAGGCCGACCTGGACTGGGTTGGGTTCTTCGCCTACAGCCGGGAAGACGGAACTCATGCCGCCGGGCTCGATGGTGCCGTTGAGCCCTCCTTGGTTGCGGAGCGGCTTCGTGAACTCGGCGAGATGCAGGATACCATCACCGCCCGCCGGCGACGCGATCTCGTCGGTCGTCAGATCGAGGTGCTAGTCGACCGGCCGGGCCGAGGTCGCAGCCACCGCGAGACGCCCGAGATCGACGGCATCGTCAAGGTGCCAAAGAGCCTGGAGATGGCCGCGTTCCATCGGGTCGAGGTCACCGCGTCGTATGGTCCGGATCTCGAGGCTTCCTGATGTCTGATTCGACCTTCGGGCCATCGGCGCTGGCCACCCCGGCCAACGCCATCACCATCGCTCGCTTGCTGCTCACGCCCATTTGGTTGGCCGTGGTCGCCGCATCCGGTCCTTCGTGGTTCGCCTTCGTGATGGGCTTCCTCATCGCCGTCACCGATGGCGTCGACGGGTGGCTGGCCCGCAGGCACGGCACCACCCGCTCGGGCGCGTTCCTCGATCCGCTCGCCGACAAAGTCTTCGTGCTCGGCGGACTCGCCGCGCTCGTGGCCAAGGGGCTGCTGTGGTGGCCGCCCGTCGTCATCATCGCGGTCCGCGAGATCGGCATCAGTGTCTTCCGGAGCGTGCTCGGCCGACAGGGCATTTCCGTGCCGGCCCGCTACTGGGCGAAGGTCAAGACCGTCGTCCAAGAGCTGGCCATCGGCGCTGCCCTGCTGCCGCTCACGGTCGACCTACCGATCGTGGCGTCGGTGCTGGTCTGGGCGGGCGCGGCCCTCGCCGTCTGGACCGGCGCGCAGTATCTCCTGGACGGCCGGCGCGCGGCTCCAGTGGGCTGAGCCGTCACCACTAGGTTGTCGCCATGCGCTGCGAGGTAGTCGCCGTCGGGACTGAGCTGTTGCTCGGCCAGATCGTCGACACCAACTCATCGTGGCTCGGCGAGCAACTCGCGCTGATTGGTGTCGACTCGCTGTTTCAAACGAAGGTGGGTGACAACATCGACCGCATCGTGCTGGCCCTTCGTCAGGCACTGGCCCGCAGCGACGCGGTGATCGTGTGCGGGGGTCTCGGCCCGACCCAGGACGACATCACCCGCGAGGCAATCGCCCGCGTCATGAACGTCGAACTCGAGCGGGATCCAGAGATCGTCGACCGGGTCCGAGCGATGTTCTCCTCACGCAACCGCGAGATGCCCGAGAACAATCTGCGCCAAGCCGATGTTCCGGTCGGCGCCCACGCCATCGAACAGGTCAGGGGGACCGCGCCAGGCTTGATCTGCTCGGTCGGACACAAGGTCGTCTACGCCGTGCCAGGGGTCCCGTATGAGATGAAGGAGATGTTCGAGCGGGCCATCTCGCCCGACCTCCAGGCCCGCATGGGTACCAAGGCGACCATCGTCAGCCGGGTGCTGCGAACGTGGGGACTCGCCGAGTCGGCCGTGGCCGAACGCATCGCGCCCCGACTCGAAGCTCTCGACGCGGAGCCAAACGGCGTCACCATCGCGTTCCTGGCCAGTGGCATCGAGGGCATCAAGGTACGCATCACGGCCAAGTCAGCCGACGCCGGGTCGGCCCGGGAGCTGTTGAGCGCCGAGGAGGCACAGGTCCGATCGATCTTGGGTGACACCGTGTTCGGCACCGATGACGAGACCATGGAGGATGCGGTTGGCCACCTCCTCCGCGCCCGGTCGCTGTCGCTGGGACTGGCCGAATCGGTGACCGGCGGATTGGTCGGGTCGAGGCTCACCAACGTGGTTGGGTCATCTGAGTGGTTCCGGGGATCGATCGTGGCTTACGCCAGCGAAGTGAAGTACGACCTGCTCGGCGTGGCCGACGGGCCGGTCGTGTGTGAAGAAGCAGCGGCGGCCATGGCGATTGGCGCTCGCCGCGCCCTTGGCGCTGATGTTGGCCTGTCGGTGACGGGCGTCGCCGGTCCCGCCGAGCAGGACGGCCAAGCCCCGGGCACGGTGTTCTTTGGGTTGACGATGCCAGGCGACGACCAACCGGAGGTGCGGCAGGTGCGCCTGCCCGGCGACCGCAACCTGGTTCGGCAGTTCGCAGCCATTTCGCTGCTCGACATGCTTCGTCACCGACTGTTGACCGAATCATGAGCGAGTCGGCACAGCAACAGCGACGGCAGCAGCGACAGCGACGGCTACGCGGGGCGTCCGCGAGCGCCGCGTGCGCGGTGATGGTTACCGCTCTCGTGCTGTTTGGCGTCGAGCGGGGGGCCGTGGCCCAAGTGCCGACGACGCTGCCGACCACCGCGCCGACGACCACGTCACCGCCGCCGCCGAGCACGTCACCGCCCACCACCAAACCTCCGCCCACGACGGCCAAGCCGCCGGCGCGGACGACCGCCCCAGTCGCGGAGGAGCCGTCGCCCGAAGCCGAGCCCGCGCCGGCGGCGTCGACCACACCACCGGGGCCAAGCCCGTCGACGCGCCCTCCGATCACGACGGCGGACGGCCTGGCGCGCACCCCAGCCCAGCTTGGCGACGAGATCGAACCTCTCGTTGGTGCGTCCGGGAGCGGTCGGCTACCTGCGGTGTTCCCCTGGCTCGGCATCATCGGCCTGCTCGTGACATTGCTGTTGCTTGGCGTGCAGTGGATCCTGACCAGCCCAGCGCGCCGGGGAGCCCGCACGTTATGAGGGCTATCCACAAACGGCATTGACGGTGATTCAAATCTTCCTCGCCGCACCCCCTTTTCCTCGGGTATCCACCCGTTCTTGCTCGGGTATCCACCGGCGAACGCATGTTCGGGTCTACGCTCATCTCCGTTGTTGTCACACCCCCTTCGTAGGGTTGCTTCGTCCCGGTAAATAAGACCGAAGGAAGGCACGGATATGGAACGCGACAAGGCGCTGGAGATGGCCCTCGGGCAGATCGACAAGCAGTTTGGCAAGGGTGCGGTGATGCGCATGGGCGACAAGGCAATCGCTCCGATGGACATCATCCCGACGGGGGCCCTGAGCCTCGACCTTGCCCTCGGCATCGGCGGGCTCCCTCGAGGACGAGTGGTCGAGATTTTCGGCCCGGAGTCCTCCGGCAAGTCCACTCTGGCCATGCACGTTGTGGCCGAAGCCCAGCGCAACGGCGGCGTGGCCGCGTACATCGACGCTGAGCACGCCATGGA
>JBPCMH010000203.1:0-4977 GCA_051002495.1 Acidimicrobiales bacterium | reverse complement strand
TCCAAGGTCTCCGCCGGTGCCGTTGCCGCCCTGGCCGAGGCGGCACCCACCTACCTCGGAACGAGCCACCGCCAGAACGCGGTCAAGTCGGTCGTCGGCAGTTTGCGGGAAGGGCTGGCGACACTGTTCTCCCTCCCCGAGGGCTACGAGGTCGTGCTGGGCAACGGCGGGACCACCTTGCTTTGGGACGGCCTGACGTTCGGGTTCATCGCGCGTCGGAGCCAACACCTGTCGTTCGGCGAGTTCTCCTCCAAGTTCGCCGCCGCGGCAACCGCCGCCCCTCATCTCGATGATCCAGAGGTGATCACTTCCGACCCCGGGACCCACCCCCAGGCGAGCGGCTCACCGGGCGTCGACACCTACGCGCTGACGCAGAACGAGACCTCCACCGGCGTGGCCGCACCGGTCATTCGACCTCAGGGCGCCGACGCCGGGGCGCTTGTGGCCGTCGACGCCACCTCAGCCGCGGGGGGCATGCTCGTCGACCCACAGGAGTTCGACTGCTATTACTTCGCCCCCCAGAAGTGCTTCGCCGCCGACGGTGGCCTGTGGGCGGCAATCTGCTCGCCCGGAGCGGTCGAACGGATCGAGTTGATCGCTGCGTCCGATCGCTGGGTGCCAGCCGGGCTCGACCTCAAGATCGCACTCGACAACTCACGCCTCGACCAGACGTATAACACCCCGGCGCTGGCAACGACCTTCCTGTTCGACCAGCAGGTCGCCTGGATGAACAACGGCGGCGGCCTCACCTGGTCGGCCGGGCGGAGCCAGTCATCGGCCGACATCCTCTATACGTGGGCCGACAAGTCGGAGGCGGCCTCGCCGTTCGTCACCGATCCGGAGCAGCGCAGCCCGGTGGTGGGCACGATCGATTTCGTCGACGGGGTCAACGCCAACGTGCTCGCCGCGGTGCTGCGAGCGAACGGCATCGTCGACACGGAGAGCTACCGCAAACTGGGCCGTAATCAACTGCGGATCGCCATGTTCCCGGCCATCGACCCGGCCGACGTCGAGGCCCTCACCGAGTGTGTCGACTACATCATCGAGCGGCTCTAAGCTCAAAGCCGCGTCAGCGCTGGCCGCCTGGCTCACGCCAGTCCGAACCGCGGACCGCCTGAGGTACGCGCCGCCGACCTCGGCGTTGTTGGTCGGTCAGAGGTCGATGCCCTTGCCGCCGACCGGGGTCGAGACGATGAGCTCAGCCCCACCGGCGAGAAGGCCACCCAGCGCGCCGAACATCTCCTTCATCGCATCAGACGAGGAGTGGGTTGCGAGCGCGGCATCGTCGGCATACAGCTCGTAGAACCAGTACACGTCGGCGTTGTCGTTGGCCCGGTGGAGCGCGTAGACGAGCGTGCCGTCCTCACCCTCCACGGTGGTCAACATCTTGGACAGGACCGACTCGAGCTCGGGACCCTTTCCCTCGGCGGCGGTCAGTTTGGCCATCACTGCAATCTTGGACATGAACCGTGATTGAATCAGATAATGCCGACCAGCGCAGAAGTTGCAGCCATGCTCACCGGACCCGGCGGTGCGTTCGAGGTGACCTCCCAGACCGTCGACGGTGTCGAGATGAAGATGTTCTCCCAGCGGATGGGATCGTTGCGCGAGGTACCGCAAGCGGCAAGGGGTCGGGGCGACGAGACCTTCATCGTGTTCGGCGAAGACCGGTGGGGCTTCGAGCGATTCGTCGACGCCGCCAACGGCGCGTCGGCCGCTTTGCGCGATCAGTTCGGAGTCGCTCCCGGCGATCGGGTCGCGATCCTGTCGGCCAACAACCCCGAGTGGTGTCTGGGCTTTTGGGCCACCGTCGACATGGGCGCGATCTGCGTCGGGCTCAACGGGTGGTGGAAGACCGACGAGATCGTTTACGGGCTGCAGGATTCCGCCTCGAAGGTGCTGATCGCCGACCGCGCCCGCTTCGGGAGGATTGCCGACCACCTCGACCAGCTTCCCGATCTGGAGGCGGTCTTCCTCGCCGACTGCGACCCGTCTGAGTTCGGCGATGACCCCCGTTTCCACCGTTTCGACGAACTACTCAAGAACCCGACCGCAGAGTTTCCGACTGTTGCTATCGATGAAGGCCAGCCTGCGGTGATCTTCTACACCAGCGGGACCACCGGGCGTCCCAAGGGGGCGATCTCCACCCACCGATCGATGATCGCCAACCTGCAGGGGACGCTGTACAACGCGGTGGCCGGATCGCTGACGAGCGGTGCGCAGCTGATCTCGTCCGACGGCCAAAACGCCTCGTTGCTCACCTCTCCCCTGTTCCACGTGTCGGGCTGTCACTCCGGCCTGGTGGTTGGCATGATCGCCGGCATCAAGGTGGTGATCCCGGTCGGCAAGTTTGAGCCTGAGAAAGCCATGCAGCTTATTCAGGACGAGAAGGTCACGGTGTGGGCGACCGTGCCCACCATGGTGTGGCGTGTCGTCGAGCACCCCGATCGCAGCTCATTCGACCTGTCGTCGGTGACCAGCGTCGCTTACGGCGGTTCCCCGTCCGCAGCCGAGCTGCAGAAGCGGATCAAGGAGACGTTCCCGAATGTGAAGACGCTCGGCAACGCCTACGGGCTCACTGAAACCAGCTCGGTGGTGACGGTGAACTCTGGTCCCGACATGGAAGCCAGACCCAACTCGGTCGGGCGGGCGATCCCGGTGATCGACCTACGGATCGTGGGTCCGGACGGCACCGATGTTCCGACCGGCGACACCGGCGAAGTCTGGATCAAGGGACCGCTGATCATGCCCGGCTACTGGAACAAACCTGAGGCCACGGCCGACTCCATTTCCGACGGGTGGCTGCACAGCGGCGACATCGGGATGCTTGATGACGATGGCTTCCTCTACATCACCGACCGGGCGAAGGACATGATCATTCGTGGCGGGGAGAACGTGTACCGCGTGGAGATCGAGAACCGCCTCATCGAACACCCCGCCGTCGCGGAGGCCGCGGTGATTGGTGTGGCCCACCCAACCTTGGGTGAGGAGGTAAAGGCGGTGGTGCGACGGGAGAAGGGCGGGTCGATCGATGAAGCCGAGGTGAAGGCATGGGTCGCCGAGACGCTGGCCAACTTCAAGGTGCCGACCTATGTCGAGTTCATCGAGGAGAACTTGCCACGCAACGCCTCAGGCAAACTCCTGAAGAACGTGCTGCGCGGCGAGGGCGAGGTGTCGTTCGTCGAGACCATGTGAGCCCGTCCGGTTCAGTCGTCCGGTTGGTCCACCCGCTGATCGGCCTGCTCAGCCGGCCACTTCCCTGACCATTCCTTGTCGTGGCTCCAGTCCGGCTTTTTCTCGGCAAACGAGCGGCGGACGCTGGCCACACCGCCTTCGATCCCCTCGAACTCAGCGAAGAGCACCGGCTCGGCAGCCATCGCAGTGCGGTCGGCGTGGCCGGCGAACTGGTCAGGGAAGCGCTCGATAAGGCTGCCGATGACCTGCTGGTGTTGCTGGGCCAGATAGCAGCGGGCCTCGTCGGTGACCGTGTCAACCCGGCTGGCCAGTTCCTTTAGATCGTGATCCGATCCTTCCGAGGCGGCCAGCCGGGCCAGCACGTCGGCCATAACGAGGCCATCTCCCTTGCATGGGGTGCACTGGCCGCACGACTCCACCGCGAGGAAGCGGGACACGCCCGCGGCCAACGCGACCATGTCGGTGTCTTGATCGTGCACAACGAAGCCAGCTGAACCAAGAGCGCTACCGATCCGCTCAAAGTCCTCATAGGTGAGCGGCGTGTCGATGTGCTCGGGCCCCAACGCAGCCGACACCGACCCGTTCAAGATGGCGGCAATCTGCGATCCTCGGCCCAGGCCCCCACCGGCGGCATCGATAGCCTCGGCAAGCGTCGTTCCCATCGGGACTTCGGCCACGCCGTCCCGCTCGGTGCTGCCGGAAACGGTGACGACCAACGACCCCGGCGATTCCTGGGTGCCCACCTCACGGAACCAGGCCGCCCCGCGGGCCACAATCGCCGGGACGTTGGCGACGGTCTCCACGTTGTTGACCAGCGCAGGCGGAGCCAGCCCTTCGCCACCGGGGCCAGCCAGGTCAACGTGCGCAGCCGAACTGCCGCCGTCGCGGCCCAACTGATCGTCCTCGACGACCTCGACGTATCCACGCCGGTAGGGCGGGGTGACGCGGGGGAAGGGCCGACGCCCGGCCAACACTTCGAGCAGTGCCGTCTCTTCGCCATACAGGTATTCATCCGGACCTTCGTAGACATCGACGGTGACCTCGCCCAGCCAGCCGTCGGCCGCCATGTCCGCGATGGCAGTGTGGAGCCGTTGGACTTCGTGCTCGAACGATGCTTTGGTCGCGATGATCACGTGATTGGCGCCCACCGCGTGCGCGGCGATGAGCGCTCCCTCAACGACCAGGTACGGGTTACGGCCGAGGATGGCGCGGTCCTTGAGCGTTCCGGGTTCGCCCTCGGCCGCGTTGACCACCACCGTCGTCCGCAGCGTGTCGGAGGCGTTCTCGGCGACCGTGCGCCATTTGATGCCGGTGGGGAACCCGGCGCCGCCCCGGCCGCGAAGCCCGGACGCTTCGACTTCGTCAATGACAACCTGGGCGTCTACCTCCCGAGCTGCCTCCAAGCCGTTGCCGCCGCCGGTACGTCGATAGTTCGCGAGGTTGGCAATGGGGTCGAGCGGGAGGACCCGCGGCTGGAAACTCATGCTTCAACTCTCCCCACCTGGACTGCTGCTTACCCGGATTCAGCCGGGAACGGCAGCAATCGACGGTCGTGGGCGGTTTCAGCCCTCGACGAGCGGTGCCAGTTCGACCCCGGCCGGGGGCCCGTCATGGATCACCGAGCCGTCGCGCAAGGCCACCAGCCGGGTCGATTGCCCGACGAACTCCAACTGATGGGTCGCAACCACCACCGCCGCGCCGTCGGCGCTCGCTTCGACCAGCAGGCCAAGGAGTGCATCACGTCCGGCCGCGTCGAGGCCGACGAACGGCTCATCGACCAGC
>JBPCMH010000202.1:0-7434 GCA_051002495.1 Acidimicrobiales bacterium | reverse complement strand
GGTTGATGGCCACACTCCCCAAGGACGTCGATGTGGCCGTGTTCCTCGCTGACCTCCACGGCGAGCCGGTGCAAGACCTCGAGCCGCTCTCGGGCGGATACTGGTCGTCGGCGTATGGGTATCGGCTCGGTGACAACGAACAGGTGCTGCGGTTGGGCGACATGCGCGAGGGCTTCGAGATGGACCGCGCCGCCATGGCGTTTCGGCGGGAAGGGCTGCCCATTCCTGACGTGCTCGACATCGGCGATGGCCCATCTGGGCTGACCTATGCCATCTCGGTGCGCCACCACGGACGCTTCATCGAATCCGCCGCGCCCGACGAGGCTGAACGGGTGGGTCCCACGCTTGCCGCGCTCCTTGCATCCCTGCTGGCCGTGCCCGCCGCGCCGGATCAGCCGGTCGAGTGGTTCGGCGGTGCCGGAGCGACTGAACCGGCCCGGGGTTGGCGCTCCTGGTTGCTGAGTGGGTTGGTCGACGACCCGGCTCGACGGGTGAGCGGTTGGCGTGCCATGTTGGCCGCCGAGCCGGACATCGATCGGTTGTTCGTGGCCTGTGAGCGCCGCATCGATGGGCTGCTCGATGCGTGCCCGGAGCGGCGAGACCTGGTGCACGGCGACCTCTATTACGGCAACGTCCTGATCGACGAAGACGCGGCCAAGGTGACGGGGGTCTTCTCGTGGAAGTGCTCGGTTAGAGGAGACTTCCTGTTGGATGTTGCCTTGTCGACGTTCTGGACTCCGTGGCATCCGGGCATCGGTGCCGCCGACGTCTGGGGCCGGGTGACAACGGCGCCGGCTTTCACCGCCGACGAAGCGTTACTGGTGGACGCGCCGTTGCGGCACCACTGCTACGAGTTGCAGATCGGCGCTTCGCACATGGGTTGGAACGCGTGGAACGGGGATCACGAGACGCAAGCGAAACTGGTCGCCCATCTCTCCGAGGTATTGGAGCGCGGGCCGCTCGAGATGCCCGACTCTTCGCGTTGAGCCGGGGCCGTCGCCGCGTCAGTCCTGGTCGGGCAGTGGTGCGTCAGTCCTGGTCTGGCAAGGGCGCGTACAGGTCGACCGGGTTGCCGTCAGGGTCGATCACAATGGCATAGCGCTGACCCCAAAACGCATCCCACGGCTCCTTGCGCCCTTTGTGGCCGAGACCAGTGATCGCGGCGTAGGTCGCGTCTACGTCGGCTGGGCTCTCGCACCGAAACGCCAGCCCCATGCGATGGCCGCCCGTCGGCGGTTCCCACGAAGGGAGGAAAGACCGGACCGTGTCGATGCCATCGAACATGAGCCGGACGCCACCAGCCAGTGTTGCCTCCGCGTGCGGCTCTGCGTCGGCGGTGGCCGGGATCTCTAGCCCGAGGGCGCGGTAGAAGCCGAGCGATCGGGCCATGTCGGCTACAACGATTCCAAACGCATCAAGCCGGGGACTTGCCATACCGTCAGGATCGCACACCCGAGCGTCATCGCCTCGTTACGACCAAGACCCCCGCGGCAGGCCCGGGAGGCCGGAAGGCTGCCGCGGGCAACCGGCGAGCCATCGACACGGCGAACTGTTGTTGCCAGCGCGCGCTCCCCGGTGCACGGCCGCTGCTCCAACGCCGAGCCACGTGAGCCGGCACCACCATGCTGGCTTGAACCAGCCGGCTGCCGGGGCTCGTGAGCCGGCGCAGGATCGCTTGTGTCGCATTGAAGGGTGGGTTCGACACGACATGGAAGGGGCGAGTCGGTAATCGCAGGTCGGCCACGTCGGCCACGACAACCTTGACGTCGTCATCGGTGACGCAGCGCCGAAGCCGCGCTGCACGTTCGGGGTGAAGTTCAAACGCGATCACCCTCGCTCCTGCGGCGACAAGTGCGAGTGTGATCGCGCCGTCCCCTGCCCCCAGATCGAGCACGAGATCACCTCGCGTGATGCCGGCGCCTTGAACCAGCCGACGCGCGAGCGAGTTTCGGCTGACGCCCACGGCCAGGGCTGTCGAACATGTGTTCGGTCAATCGGTATAGGCTGGCTTGATGCAGGACGGGGACACGCCGCTGGTCGATGTGAGTTTCGTTGTCGTTGATCTAGAGACGACCGGGCTCGGCGCCGGCGTCGACTCCATCACCGAGATCGGCGCCCTCAAGTTCGTCGCGGGCGAGCGGGTCGGCACCTTCCAGACCCTGGTCGACCCTGGCATCGACATCCCCGCCTCGATCACGGCCATCACCGGCATCGACGACTCCACAGTGACCGGAGCGCCTCCGATCGCCGCGGTGCTGCCGTCGTTTCTCGAGTTCATCGGCAACGCCGTCATTGTCGGCCACAACGTGGGGTTCGACCTTCGGTTCTTACATGCGGATCTCGCTGCGCTCGACTACTTGCCGATGGCCAACGGCTACGTCGACACCCTGGCCTTGGCCCGCGTTCTGGTGCGCGATGAGGTGACCGACTGCCGGCTGGCCACGCTTGCCGCCCACTTCTCGACCGAACGGGTACCCAACCACCGGGCCTTCGCCGACGCGGCGACGACCGCCGAGCTGTTCCACGCATTGCTCGGCCGTCTCGCGTCGTTCGGTGTCTTCGCCCTCGACGATCTTGTGGCGTTCAAGGGAGTCGGCGGGCATCCCGACGCGGCCAAGCTGCGGTGGGTGGGGCGGCTGCCCCGCGTTCCGGGGGTGTTCGTTCTGCACAGCGACGCCGGGCGGGTGCTCTATGTGGGTGCAGCCGCCGACTTGCGGACCGAGGTGCGGGCATTGTTTGAGGTCCGTCGACGCTCCGGCGTGTGGGCTGCGCTCCATCTGGCGGAGTCGCTGGAACACGAGCCTGCAAGCGACCACGATTCGGCCCAGGCACGGGCCGAGGCGTTGATCGAGGTGCATCGACCGCAGTTCAACGGCGTCGGGGCCGACGGTCGCCGTCGCCCGGCTATCGCCCAGAGCTGAAACGGGCGCAGTCGCAGAAATCTCGCCGTTTCCGCGGTTGATCGCGACGCGAGGCGCGCACCAACTAGGCATATGACCGTGCCAGCGGGTCACCTCGACGACCATGAGTTGCTTCTGAAGGCTGCAGCGGGGGACGCGGGTGCGGTGCGCCGCCTGCTCGACGAGGTTGGACCTACCGTCTACGGCTTCGTGTTCGCGCGGGTCGGCGGCGACTCCTTGGCCGCCGAGGATGTGGTGCAGGACACGTTGCTCGAGATGGTCCGCTCCGCCGGTGGGTTCCGTGGCGATGCCGCCTTGTCGACGTGGGTGTGCGCCATTGCCCGCCGTCGGGTGGCCCGGCACTGGGAGGCGGAGCGCCGGGCATCTCTTGGCGGCGCGGTGGTCACCGAGCCCGAGAACGAGCGCGGCGGAGGATCAGCGGGGGGCGACGGGCCAAACGTCGTCACCGACCCGTCCGCGGCAGCCGCCTTCGCTGAGCTTGACGAGCGCGACGTGGTGATCAGGGCGTTGGGCCAACTACCGGCTGAGCACCGACACGTGTTGGTGCTCAAGTACTTGGACGGCGAGCCTGTGGCTGCCATCGCGGAGCACCTCGGGCGCACACCAGTGTCGGTGCAGTCGCTGTTGCAGCGTGCCCGAGACGGGCTGCGAGAGATCTTGGAGGTCGCACCATGACGCGAGAACGCGACAAGAACGACGACGACAATATCGAGGAATTTTTTGCCGCTCTCGATGCACCCCGCCCGATGCCAGCGTCGCTGCGCGGCTCCATCGAAGACCTCCTCACCGGCGCCGATCCAGTGGCCGCCCTGGCTCGCACCGGCACCGACGGCCCCCGTGCGCTGCCTGCCTCCAGCGATCGGTGGCTGGTGGGCGGCGCCCTGGGAAGTGACGGGCGAGGCCGGTTCGGTCGCGCCGGACTTCGGCTCATCTCGGGAACGACAAGCCCGCGGCTCCTCCAGGCGGTGGCTGTGGTTCTCGCCGTTGTGCTCGTGGCGGGTTCGGTGGCGCTCGCCGCCGAGCTCTCCGGGCGGCGCAACGGCGCCAGCCCAGTCGACGTGGTGCTTCCTCCCCGGTCTGGACCGACAACGGCCGACCTCGTGGCCATGCGCGACTGCGACCAGTTGTTGGGCCACTTCCGCACCCAAGCCCTCGCGTTGGTCGACAAGGGTGAAGCGGGAGCCTGGACGGCGAATAACCGCTTTGGCGGGCGAACTGCTGTTGCCTTGGGCGCTCAGGCCGGCAGCGCGAGCGCGGCCCGGGGCTCATCGTCGGACGGCGCAGCGTCGGGCGGCGCATCATCGCCGGCGTTGGCCCCGCCCGCGCCGCAGTCGTTCGGCGTTGCGTCCGGCACGAACGTCCAGGAGGTCGGCGTCGACGAACCCGACATCGTCAAGGTCGAGCCCGGCCGGGTGTTCACCGTGTCGGTCGACCAGCGGGGCCCGGTCATCCGCTCGCTCAAGCCGACCGGCGGCGGCGCCACCCTGCTCGGCACCTTCGATCTGCCCACCGAGGCTTCGGACGCCCAGCTCCTGCTGTCGGGCGATCGCCTTTTGGCGCTGGCCACGGTGTGGTCGCCGGAGAATCGGGGTCAGTGGACCAAGGTGTGGGCCATCGACGTGAGCGACCCGGCGCGGCTGCGCCTCGCCAGCACGGTCGCGGTCGAGGGGAGCTACACCAGCGCCCGCCTGGTCGACGGCCTCGTGCGGATTGTCATTGCATCAGGACCGCTCGGTCCGCCGGTCGTCTATCCCTCCCCGGTCGGCTTCCGGACGGACGGCACGGCCGAGGATCAGGCAAAAGCCCAGCAGGCCTCCGCCGAGGCGGAAGCGAAGGCCAAGCAAGCGAACGCCGAGGCGGTGAAGCGCTCGACGCTCGATGACTGGGTGGCTAACTACGAGCTCACGACCTACCGCAACGGTCGCGCTGCGACCCGCACCGGGCGGGCGTGTGCGTGCGAGGACACCCTGCGACCTGTTGAGTTCTCTGGCTTCGGTTCGGTCACCGTGCTCACCATCGATCCCAAGGATCCGAAGCCCGACAACGTGGCTTCCGTCACCGGCGCGGCCGGCACGACATACGCGTCATCTACGGACCTGTTTGTCGCCAGCGTTGACTACGCCCCGGTGCCGTCGCCGGTCGCTTCTTCTCTGTCCGTGAACAGGTTCGCTCCATGGTTTGGGCCGCATGAGACCAACATCCACCAGTTCTCCATCACCGAGCCCGAAGCCCGATACGTGGCATCAGGCAAAGTGCCGGGCACTTTGCTCAGCCAGTTCTCGATGTCGCAGCACGAGGGCCACCTGCGAGTGGCCTCCACGCTGAGCGACTCCCAGCGCGAGCAGGGGATCGACAACGTCGTCAGCGTGCTGCGGCGCGATGGCGGGCAACTCGATGTTGTGGGCCAGGTGGCCGGTCTTGGTGCTCCAGGTGAGCGGATCCAGGGCGTCCGCATGATGGGCGACACCGGCTACGTCGTGACCTTCCGTCAGGTCGACCCGTTGTACGTGGTCGATCTCGCGGAGCCGACCAAGCCGAGGGTTCTGGGTGAGTTGAAGATTCCGGGCGTGTCGACCTACTTGCACCCCATGGGCGCCGGCCACCTCATCGGCATCGGTGCCGAGGCAACGCCGGAGGGCCGGCGCACGGGCTTGGGCATGAGCGTGTTCGATGTGCGCGATCGCACCGCGCCCAAGCGCTCGGCCCACCTGGTCGTCGGCCCAGGAGGATCTGCCGCCGAACGCGACCATCACGCCTTCCTCTACTGGGCGCGTACCTCAACCGTTGTGGTTCCCTACCAGGAGTTCGGCGCGAGCGCCGACCGACGCCTCGACTTCTCCGCGGTGGTCATCAAGGCCACGCCCACGCAGCTCACGGAAGTGGGGCGGGTAAGCCACCTCGGACGCGACGAAGCGTCGACCCGCTCGGGCCACGAGGGGTTGTCGATCATCCAGCGCTCCGCGGTCATCGGCGATCAGTTGTGGACGTTCTCCGCGGCTGGGGTGCTCATCAACGACCTCAGCTCGCTGCGAGAGCGAGCCTGGGTGGGCTTCTCCCGCTAGCCAGCTTCGGTGGACCTAGCTCGGGCGCTCCTTGGAGAAGACCAGGGTTCCCGCGGCGGCGAACATGCCGCCGACGCCGTGGGCGACGCTGACGTTGACGTCGGGCACCTGGGCTGGAGCGGTGCCGCGCACCTGTCGCACCGACTCCTGGATGGCGAACATGCCGTACATCCCGGTGTGGGTGTAGGACAGGCCGCCGCCGTTGGTGTTGAGCGGGAGTTTGCCACCGGGAAGGGTGTTGCCCTCGGCGATGAACGCGCCAGCCTCGCCCCGACCGACGAACCCGAGATCCTCGAGGCCGTAGATGGGCAAGTGGGCGAACGCGTCGTAGATCATCAGATGGTCGACTTCGTCGTGGCTGATGCCAGCTTCGGCGAACGCCTTCGCCCCCGACACTCTGAAGGCTTTTGAAGTGGTGAAGTCCTCCATCTGCGAGACCATCGGGGTCTCGCATGACTCGCCGGTGCCAGCCACCCACACCGGGGGCTTGGCCAGGTCCATCGCCGCAGCGCGTTCGGCCGAAGTGATGATCAGCGCACCACCGCCATCGGTCACCAAACAGCACTCGAACAGGTGGAACGGATAGGCGATCATCTTCGAGTCGAACACGTCGTCGACCGTGATCGGGTCCTGCATCATGGCCCGCGGGTTCTGGGTGGCCCAGGTGCGTTGGACAACGGCGACGTTGGCGAGCTGCTCGTGAGTCAGGCCGGTCTCGTGCATGTAGCGGAGCACGCCGATTGTGAACATCGTGGGCGCGCCGGTGGGGCCGTACGGCATCTCGAACTGACCGTTGAGTGAGCTCCGGTCCATGCCCCATCCGCCAGCACCGACACGCGACTTGCCGCTCTCGCCATGGGTGACGAGAACCACCTCGCACATGCCAGCCGCGATGGCTGCGGCGGCGTGGCGTACGTGGAGCAGGAACGAGCACCCGCCCACGCTGGTCCCGTCGAGCCAGGTCGGGGTGATGCCCAGGTAGTGCGAGACCGCAACAGGGCTCTGCCCGGCGCAGGCGACGCCGTCGATCTCCGACTTGTCGATGCCGCAGTCGGCGATGGCGTTGCGCGCCGCGTCTGCGTGCAACTGGATCTGCGACATGTGGGGGATCCGCCCCAACTCGGTCGTTTCGGCCGCGCCGACGATGGCGACCTCGCCCTTGATGGTGCGACTCATCGGGCACCTCCCGTCGTGGCGGCGGGCCGAAACACCGGCACTGAGATGTCGTCACGCTGTTCGAAGGTGACCTCAAGTGGCATGTCGATGACCAGCGCTTCCGGCGTCTGCTCCACGTCGATGATGTTCGACATCATGCGGGGGCCCTCATCGAGCTCGACAACGGCGATGGCGTACGGAGCCTCGAAGCCGGGTGCGGCTCGGTGATTGATCACATACGTGTGCAGCTTGCCGCGCCCGCTGAGCGTCTCCCAGGTGATGTGGTCCGACAAACA
>JBPCMH010000201.1:0-3821 GCA_051002495.1 Acidimicrobiales bacterium | reverse complement strand
GCGTGGACCTCCCCGTGCGGCGCGGCCGGTCATGCCAGCACCTTCAGACGCTTGATCGCGCCGACGACGGCCTTGCGTGAGGCGACCAAGATGCTCTCGTCACGGCCCACACCCCATCGGATGTGGTCGGGGCCACGCAGCTCGACGTAGGCGACTGCGGCCGCGTCGCTGCCCGCACTCACCGCGTGCTCGGCGTAGTCGATCACCTCGATGTCGAGGTCGAGGTGGTGGTGCAACGCGTACACGAACGCAGCAATCGGGCCGTTGCCCTCGCCGGTCACGGTGCGATGGTCTCCGTCGACCAGCAGTTGAGCGGTGATCTTGGAGCCGTCGTCTGACGTCGTGGCCTCATGGGCCAGCAGCCTCATACGGGGCTCCTCCGGCTGGTACTCAGCCTGGAAGGTGGCCCACATCTCCGTCGGCGTCACCTCGGTGCCGGTGTCCTCGCTGATGGTCTGGATCGTCTTCGAGAACTCAATCTGCAACCGCCGGGGCAGATCGAGTCCGTGCTCGGCCTTCATGATGTAGGCGACGCCGCCCTTGCCCGACTGGCTGTTGACCCGGATGACGGCCTCGTAGGTACGGCCGACGTGCTTGGGATCGATCGGCAGGTACGGCACCTCCCACACCGGGTACTGGCCAGTGTTGGGATCGGCGGTGCCGTCGAGGGCCTCCATGCCCTTTTTGATGGCGTCCTGATGCGAACCCGAGAAGGCGGTGTAGACCAGATCGCCCACATACGGATGGCGAGGGTGCACCGGCAGCCGGTTGCAGTATTCGGCCACCCGTCTCAACTCATCGATGTCGGAGATGTCGAGGCCTGGGTCGACGCCCTGGCTGAACAGGTTCATAGCCAACGTCACGAGATCGACGTTGCCGGTGCGCTCGCCGTTGCCGAACAGGGTCCCTTCCACCCGATCCGCTCCGGCCATGACGCCAAACTCCGCGGCGGCCACCGCGGTGCCCCGATCGTTGTGCGGGTGCAGCGACAGCACCACCTTGTCGCGGTGGGGCAGGTTGCGGTGGAACCATTCGATGGCGTCGCCGTAGATGTTGGGCGTGTACATCTCGACGGTCGCCGGCAGGTTCAGGACGAGCTTGCGGTCGGACGTTGGCTCGATGACATCCATCACGGCCGCGCACACCTCGAGCCCGTACTCGAGCTCAGTGCCGGTAAAACTCTCCGGCGAGTACTCATACCTCACCTCGGTGTCGGGCACCGTCTTCTCCAGCTTCCGACACAGCTTCGCCGCGTCGACCGCGATCTGGGTGATGCCGTCTTTGTCCAGGCCGAACACAACTCGGCGCTGCAGCACAGACGTGGAGTTGTAAAAGTGGACGATGGCTCGCGGCGCCCCGGCGATGCACTCATAGGTGCGCTCGATCAGCTCAGGTCGGCTCTGCACCAGCACCTGGATGGTGACGTCGGTGGGAATGCGATCTTCTTCGATCAGTTGGCGCACGAAGTCGAAATCGGGCTGGCTGGCCGACGGGAACCCGACCTCGATCTCCTTGAAGCCCATCCGGATCAGCGTCTCGAACATGCGCAGCTTGCGGGCTGGGTCCATGGGATCGATCAGGGCCTGGTTGCCGTCACGCAGGTCGACCGAACACCACAAGGGGGCCCGCTCGATCTGCACGTTTGGCCACGTGCGGTCGGGCAGCCGAAGCGGGAGCGGACGGAACGGCACGTACTTCTCGAAGGGCATCGGGGTTGGGGTCACGGGTTCGGGTGCCATCGGTCGTCTCTCGTCTCGTCGTCTGGTGGTGCGTGGTCACGGCTTTCGGGGAAACAAAAAACCTCCTGGCCCGGGGGCGCAGGAGGTAGAGCGAGCACCGGGTGGGCGCTCGCTGCTAGGTAAGAAGGAGGGTGAAGGTCGAAACCATTGCCCCAATCGTACTTGTCGTGACGCATCCGTCAAGGGCAGCCGCTAGGTTTGGCGCCATGGTGCGGCGTTCCTTCCGAATCGGGCTCAGGCTCGGCATCCTCCTCGGCGTCTTCGTTGCGGTGTTCAAGGTGGTCCAGTCCCGCCGGAGCGCCGACCCGCCGTCGTCGGATAGTTGGACGCCGCCACGGCCCGACGACAGCGCGTCAGGCTCCAAAGCCTCCTCGGTGCATCAGCAGACCGCGTCGACGGTCGATGCACCGGCGCGGCGGCCCCTCGACGAAGTGGGCGAGCCCATTCAGGGCGTCGACCCCACGGCCGCGGCGTCGGCGTCGGCGTCCAAGCCTTCTGCCGCGGTAGACGCCAAACCCGTGCCCGAACAGCCCGCACCGGCGAAGCCGTCGACGGCCAGCAAGGCCGCCGCGTCCGCTGCTTCGACGCCCAGCAAAGCCAGCAGCAAGAAGGCCGGAGCCAAAATGCCCAGCGCGAAGAAGAGCGGCGCGAAGAAGACGGCTAAGTCCGCCACCGGACGCGGTTGGGTTGAACCCGTCGGCGACACGTGCCCCACGTCGCACCCGCTGAAGGCCAAGTTGTCGTCGAAGATCTTCCACCGGCCGGGCATGCTCAACTACGACCGCACCAACCCCGACCGCTGCTATGCCGACGACGCGGCGGCCGAGTCGGATGGTCTCCGCGCCGCCAAGCGCTGATCCCCGTCCGACACCCCTGTGCCGTCCAAACGGGGGCCGATCCCCGACGCCCAACGCTGGAACCACAACATCGAGTATCACCGGCTTGTGCTGGACGCCATCCCTGAGGGGTGCGGGCGCGCCCTTGACTTGGGGTGCGGTGACGGGATGTTGGCCAGGGCCATGTCGGGCTGCGCGGCGGAAGTGGTCGGTGTCGATCTCGATGCTGGGTCCATCCAACAAGCGCGAGCCCAGACCAACTCGGGCGTGACGTTCGTTGAGGGCGACGCCATGACTGCCGATTTGGGCACCTTCGACTTCGTCGGCTCCATCGCCACCAGGGTTCTCTCGCGTCGCCGTGGGGGGTACTGGGAACACGGCGCGGCCATCCAAGACCCTTCGGAGTCTCACGTTGAGCTGCGACGGGCGTCGGAGCGGATCATGCCAGGGTCGGCGCTGCGGCGATTGGTGCTGTTCCGGTATGTCCTTCGCTGGACCAAGCCCCCCACACCTGACCGAGAACGCTGGCTGTACGGTCGATGTCGTGGGTCGACTCAAGCTCGTGATCTTCGACTGCGGCGTGCGTGGCGTCGAGCGGCAGCGCTTCCGTCACTGCTGGCTGACGCGGTGGCACGCCGGTGAGCGTCGCTGACGGTGCCCGATTACCTGGACGTGCCAGTGGCGATACTTCGCCGTGTTCGTGTCGCATGCGCGCACCTACCCGAGGCGCACGAAGAGCAGGCGTTCACCGGGACGCGCTGGCGGATTCGCGGGCACACGTTGGTGCACGTGCTGACGAGGGACTACGGGCAGGGGCCGGTTACGTCCATGACCGTTCACGCCGCGGGCGAAGAGCTCGATGCACTGGTGGCGATGGGTGATCATTTCTATCCGGGGTGGGGAGGCGGCCTAGTCGCGATGGTGCTGCGCGATGACGGCACTACCGACTGGGAGGAGGTCAAGGAGTTGGTCACCGAGAGCTACTGCCTCCTTGCTCCGAAGAAGCTCATCCGTCTCCTCGGCCCGACCCGTCCCGACGCGTAGCCGTCCCGGTACAACGTCCCGGTACGTCGTCGTCGGCGTCGGCGCCGATCCGGATCCGTCGCTGGCCGGCCGGTCTTTTCTTGTCACACCCCCTCTCTAGGGTTGTAGGCATGGCAGATCGGGTTGTGCGCGTGAAGGGCGAGGTCGGGTTGTTGGCCCGTATCGACGCGCTCGCGACCGCTGCTGCTGGGTTGGCCGGGGA
>JBPCMH010000200.1:0-3705 GCA_051002495.1 Acidimicrobiales bacterium | reverse complement strand
GCCCACATACCGTCCGGCCTCGACGTCGCCGATGACTTCCACGATGACTGACAGGCTCACACCTCCGTCGCCGCCGCCTCCGACTCCCAACATCGGGCTTCCCGAGATTCGCGGGGCCAATGGCACGCTGTAGTCGTATAGCCACCGCTGGCTGGAGCGAGCGGTCTAGCGTCGAGCGAAACGCGGACCCTTGGACGGTGGCGGTGACGCAGGTCCAGAGCGGAGATCAGAGCTGCTCTTGCCTGGGAGGCTTCTCCGCCACCGGACGATCCGCCACCGGCAGGACACCGGAGGCGGCAAGGTCTTCGACCGTGATCGACGCGCCTGAGGCGATCTCCTCGAGGAGGGCGGACTGTGCGGGTTCGAGTTGGATCAGCAGCGCGATGGCGTGGAGCAGGTCGATCAGCTCGCTCGTCCAGTCGGGGTCCCACGTGCTGGCCACAACGTCCTCCAGCCGCGATGAGCGCCGCCCCTCGGGGTGCTCCTTGCGCTTGGCGAACCAGCGGCGGATCAGCTTGTAGCCGGACGTCTCGTACTCCCACATGGACGGCGTGACGCCGGAGATCCGTCCTGTCCCGACGTGCAGCATGCACGCGGTCTCGTCGTAGTCGATCTCATCAGGCATGTCTCCCTCGGTATCCGGAATAGCGACGAGCACCAGTGGTCGTTGCTCGCCCGTGAGCCGTGGTGGTCCGAGGGGCCGGCCGTCAGCGGCATCTGTGCAACGTTCGCCGTAGGTGTGCAGCCAGAGCACGCGCCGGCCGAGACCGACCGCGCGCTCGAAGCACTCCGGGTCTGCCGTCAGCGGGATTCTGAGGCCGGGCGTCTGGAGGTCGGCGCGGTATCGCTCGATGTACGCCGGGTGGGCGGTGACCGCCGCGACGTAGGCGAAGAGATCAGGGCCGGTCACAGCCGTCCCGTAGACCGTCGATAGATGATCGAGCACACCGGGGACGACATTCGGGCGCTCACCCGCGCTGTCGAGCCAGATCGGATACGTGCGTCCGCCGCGGCCGTGGTAGTGGTGCAGGTCGGGCACCAAGTGCGTGAAGCTGGTCGAGGGGCCCGCCGATGGCGTATCTCGCTCAGGTGCGGTCACGAACAGCTGACCAGGCGCCGTCCGTATCTGCCACAGGCTGGGGTTCGGGCGGTTGACGACGCGCTTGTCGGGCACGATCCAGCTGCGGTCGAGCGTCCGGTACCCGTACCGGATCGGTGCTGGGCAAGCAGCGGACTCCGATGCGAGCGTGCCCACGACCGGGTAGCCGGGCAGGTTGTCCGACAGGTGTGTGTGGATCGTGCGGTCGGTCTTGTGCTCGACGAGGAGCTCGGTCCGCTCGTCGACGGGCGCCATGACGAGGCGCTGCCATCGGCGGCGCAGGACGTCCGGGGATGGGTTCACGACCCAGGTCCTACCGGGCATCGTTCCCGAGCCCGACCACGCGAGCAGATCGTCGAGCGCCGGCAGCGCGGACCACGAGGCCGCGCTCTGTGGGAGGAACGGCGCGTGCCATCCCTCGGGGCAAGCGACCCATGAAGACTGGTCCAGGTCGAGATCGCGGAGCGTCTCGAACTTCTGCGCCCGCTGCCCGTGTACGGAGGTGAAGCGCACCGGCGCGGGCATTGCCGGCCCGGTCGAGTCGTCCCGCAGTGCGATCGTGATGCAGATCGGCTGTTGCACGCCGGGGAAGATTCGCGTGGCGACGTCGGGCTGGTGGCCTTCGGGTGAGCAGTCGATCACCCAGACCGCGTCCGCCCAACGACGCAGGTGGCTGCGCATCTCGGCGAACCCCGGACCGTTCAGGAATCCCGCGACGGTGACGAAGGCGACCACGCCGCGATCGCCGGGATGGTGTTCGAAGACCTTCCACGTCGCCCAGCGCCAGAAGTAGACGTAGAGGTTGTAGAGATGCTTGGTGTGCGATCCGAGGCCGAGTTCACGTGGCGGGAAGTAGTCGCCGAGCAACGCCGTCTTCGCCGACTCCGCCTCCCCTTTCTCCACCCAGCCGCCGTGCCCCCGGCTGCGCTCCCTGTAGGGCGGGTTGCCGATGACGACCACGACGGGCTCGGCCTTCTTGACCTTGTTGGCTCGCTGCCGGCTGAGGGCGATCGCCTTGTACGTCGCTGCGAACTGCGTCTCCTCGACGAACGGGTCGGCGAGCGTGTCCGTCAGATACAGGCGCAACTCGTCGGGACCGAGCTTCGCCCCCTGGCGCAGGTACTCGGTCGCGAGACGCAGCTCGGCGACGGAGAACGGCCCGGCCTGGATCTCAAAGCCGACGAGCCGCTTGGCGGCCTTGCGGAGTGCCGGGCCGACCGCGCCGGGCCCCTGGTCGGCCTTGATCGCCTTCGCGATCCGGTCGACGATGCGAAAGAGGAAGGTGCCCGTCCCGGCCGCCGGGTCGACGACGGTCACGCCGGGTGAGCCGAAGCCGTCGGCATGGCCCAGGCGGGTACGGAGCAGATCGTCGACCATGCGGATCATCGGGTCGACTGCCTCGACCGGCGTGTAATAGCTCCCGGTTTGCCGTCGCAGCGCGGGGTCGTAGTCCTCGAGGAAGTCTTCGTAGAAGTACAGCCATGCCGCCGGGTCGGACTTGCTCACCTTCGGCCAGTCAACGACCGACAGCACCCGGCGCAGCGTCTCCACCGACACCGCGAGCTTCGGCAGGACTGCGGGGTCGGTCAGCACCGCCAGAGCGCGTGCCATGAGCGTGTGGTGGCTTCCGAGGTCGTCGGCGACGTCGCGCAGGTCGCGGTCGGCCAGCTCGATGCCCTCAACGCGCGCGAGCAGCAACGCGAACGTCACGGTCTGCGCGTAGCCGTCCGCGAACTCGTCGTCGGTCGCATCGGGGTACAGCAGGCTGCGCCAGTCCCTGGCAAGGTCGTGCAAGCCGAGGTTCCCGGAATCGAGCAACTCCTTGACCTCGTCGCGGAGCACCCGGCACAACCGCGCGGCGATCCGCGCGACCTCCTTGGGCCGTCGAGGCGGGATCGGCCTCCAGCGCAGGAACTCGCCGATCAGCGAACCGATCTTGTCATCCGCGACCGTGAGTGCCGCGCCCGCGGTCTCGACGTCGCCGACGAGCCGAACCACCTCGCCGCTCCGCTCGCCGTCCCGAAACAGCGCGAACTCCTGGCCATCCGTATAGAGGACGTTGGGCAGGCAGGCCAGCCGCTGCCACTGGCGGCGATCGTGGCCCTTGTACCGCGAGGTATCAACGCCCTTGCCAGGCGCCTTGATCTCCACGAAGCCGATCAGGACACCCGCGACGTGAACCGCGTAGTCAGGCCGGACACGATCTTCTGCCAGATGATGCTCGCCGGTGAGCACGACCTCGCCGACCTGCACGCTCGAGCTCAGCCGGTCGATCAGGTGCTCGAAAGGCCCCCTGAGCAGATCCTCAGGTTCGCCACCACCGGTCGCGAAACGGGCAGCGACTACCTTGCCGAACTCGCTGACGGCGGCGTGGATCGCGTCCATCGCGACATCCTGCCCTGCCGTTCGGATGTGGTGATGACCTAGTGGTTCATCCTGCTAGTTCGTGCCCTCATGCCTCGAGGGTCTTGCCGGCGTAGGTCCACTTGAACGGCTTGGCGGTCTGGTTGTAGGTCTCGATGTAGGCGAGCATCTGCTGGGCGAGGTCAGTCTCGCTGGTGAAGATGGGGTGCTTGAGCAGGCGGCGGTGCAGGATCGAGAAGAAG
>JBPCMH010000199.1:0-8674 GCA_051002495.1 Acidimicrobiales bacterium | reverse complement strand
GTCCGTGTCAGGGCCGCCTCGCGCGCGAGCAACAACGAGTCCTCGGCGGCCCGCTGAATATCGATGTCGATCGTGAGCTGTACGTCGTGGCCCTGCACCGGCTCCTGCCGACCGAGCGGCGGCCCCTGCACCCGGCCACGCGCGTCGACCTGCAACTTGGTGATGCCAGCCTGACCCCGAAGGTCGGTCTCGAAGACGCGCTCGATGCCGGACTTTCCGATCGAATCGCCAAGCCGGTACCCCTCGTCCTTGCGCGTCTCGAGTTCGGTGTCGTTGATCTCGCCGACATACCCGAGCAAGTGAGCCCCAAGCGCACCCTGCGGATAGTTGCGCTGGGCCAGCACCTCGGCCTTCACCCCGGGGAGCTCAGTGGCGTGCTCGGCGATGTATACGACGATGTCGTCGGTGACGTCTTGGGCGACGGGGATCGGCCGGAAGGGCGAAAACCGCACATCATCGATCCGCCGCTGCAATGCATCAAGTTGCAATCCGAGCAAGGCAGCGAGGCGCGCCTTCACCTCAGGCGCCTTCTCCACCGCGTCTCGCTCGACGGTGACCGTCGGTGAACGACGGTTGCCGACGATCACCTTTCCGCTTCTATCGAGGATGCGGCCTCGAGGGGCCTCCTCATAGATGATCCGCACCTGGTTGGCGTCGGCCGCCTGCACGAAGTTCTCGGAGTCGAGCACCTGCAGATACCAGAGGCGAGTAAACATCGCCGCGAACAGCGACAGCACGACCACGCCCACGGCGGCGAGGCGGATCCGCGGAGAGGTCGTCACGCCGCGGCCCTTACCAGCACGCCATCCCGGCTCGCCCAACCCACCATGCGCAGCATCGGGATGCTCAGCGGTCCGTTCCACAGGGCGACCATTCCGGCCACCACCGCGAGACGTGGTCCGATGAGGCCCGGCTGACCCAGCACGGTCGCGGCGATGGCCCATGCCGCGACCCCGAGGGCACTGGCCGCTCCCGCCGTCAACACCGGGATCCACCAGGCAGCGCGCAAGATGCCTGCCTGCACCGAACCGACCGAGAAGGCGACGAGACAGAACACCAACGCGGAGAGCCCGAACGGGGTCTGCTGGAACAGGTCGGCCACCAATCCGGCGACGAACCCGAGCGTTGCTCCGCGTTCAGGACCCCAGGCGATGCCAGCCACCACGGCCAGCAACAGGAGGAGGTCTGCATGGACACCCACCGGGCTGAGCTGAGGCGCGAGCGACAGTTGGAGCACGACGACTGCGAACACCACCAGCGTTATGCGCAGACGGCCCACCATCGTCACGCTGGGCTCCAGAGGAGGACGGCAACGAAAGCCAGACGGTCGAAGTCGACGACGGGATCGATCGTGATGCGCTGCTCGAGCTCACCGGGACGGGTCTCGACCCGTCGCACTGTGCCAACCGGGATTCCCGGCGGGTAGACGCTTTGCTGCAACCCGCTCGTGACCACCACGTCACCCGGCTTGGCCTCAGTCTCGGGATCGACGAAGTCGAGCGTGAGCGGCCGCCGGAAGCCAGCCCCGCTCGTGATGCCAACTGCTCCCGCTGGCGTAATCCGGACGCCGACACTCAAGTCACGGTCGGTAATCAACCGGACCGTCGAGCGCGACCTCGACGTATCGATGACCCGACCAACGAGGCCCGCACCGGTGGCGATGGGCATGCCGTTGATCACCCCATCATCTGTGCCCTTGTCGATCTGCACGGTGAGCTCGAAGTTCGATGGAGACGTCGAGACAACTCGTGCGTCGATGCGTGGCACGGTCGACGCGCCGGCCAAATCAAGTTGGCTAAGCAACGCTTGCCGCTCCCGCTCGGCGTCGTCGGCTCGGAGAGCGGCCCCCCGCAGCTCGTCGTTCTCTCGCCGGAGTCGCTCGTTCTCACCTTGAAGGCCGCCGTAGTGAACCACACCTCCGACGAAGCGTCCGACGGGGGCGAACACGGCGTCGCTGGCAGATTGCACGGGAGCGATGGCGTCGGCCGCGATGTCGCGGACCGTGTCGACGACCCCGTCCCCGCGGAAGTCGAGGGTCAAGAGGGTGATCGACGTCAGGATGAGAAGCGTCAGCGTGAAGCGCGATCGTGCCGAGCGGCGGTAGACGGCCACGGTTCAGAGGCCGAGGTCAGTGCTGGTTCGGCGGGAGGAGCACGTCCTTCAACGTGTCGAACTCCTCGAGGAACTGTCCACCGCCGACCGCGACGGACAGCAGCGGGTTATCGGCCACAACGATGGGCATGCCGGTCTCGGATGAGAGCCTCGCGTCGATGCCGGTGAGCAGCGCTCCCCCGCCGGTCAGCACGATGCCCTGCTCCATGATGTCGGCGGCAAGCTCCGGCGGCGTCTTGTCGAGCGTGACCTTGACCGCGTCGATGATCGCCGATAGGGGCTCCTCGATCGCCTCGCGGATCTCCTCGGTGGTGGTGACGATCGTCTTCGGCAGGCCGGTGATGAGGTCGCGCCCCCGCACCTCGGCGTGCACCTCCTCCTCAAGAGCGCACGCCGAGCCGAGCACGATCTCGATCTCCTCGGCGGTGCGCTCACCGAGGGCGAGGCTGTACTCCTTCTTGATGTAGTTGATGATCGCCTCGTCGAGCTCGTCCCCGCCGATGCGGATCGACTGGCTAACCACGATTCCGCCGAGGGAGATAACCGCGACCTCGGTCGTGCCCCCGCCAATGTCAACGACCATGTTGCCCGTGGGCTCGTGCACGGGGAGCCCCGCGCCGATCGCTGCGGCCATAGGCTCTTCGATGATGTAAGCGGGCTTGCGGGCGCCGGCGTACTCGGCTGCCTCCTGCACCGCCCGCTTTTCGACGCCGGTGATCCCCGACGGCACACAGATCACCATGCGGGGTTTGGCGAACCGCCGCTGGTGGACCTTACGGATGAAGTAGGCGAGCATCTTTTCGCAGACGTCGAAGTCGGCGATCACGCCGTCCTTCAGCGGGCGGATGGCCTGGATGTGGCTTGGCGTCCGGCCGATCATCCGTTTGGCCTCAGCGCCGACCGCCAGCGGGCGACCGTCCTTGACGTTCACGGCCACGACGGAGGGCTCGTTGAGAACAATGCCCAGCCCGCGCACGTAGACCAGGGTGTTAGCCGTTCCAAGATCGACGGCCATGTCGCGGCCGAGAATGGAAGAAAAGAAGTTGTCGGACACGCGGTCGGGCCCCCTCAGCGGGCGGAGGACATCCCAATAAGGCTAAAGCAGCGGAGATGCCCCCACAAGCCGGACCGAGGAAAGCCCCAGGTCGAGCCGTGAAACTTGACGCCTTACAGAGCCGGGAAGAACAGCTTGATCTCCCGCTCGGCCGACTCGGGGCCGTCCGAACCGTGGATCAAGTTCTCGGTCATCAGGATGCCGAGGTCGCCGCGGATGGTACCGGGGGCAGCGTCCTTGGGATCGGTTGCCCCGATCATGGTGCGCACCACTTTCCACGTGTCACCGGGGCCTTCCACGACCATCAAAAGCGCCGGGCCGCGGGTGATGAACTCGACCAACTCACCGAAGAACGGCTTGTCGGCGTGCTCGGCATAGTGCTCCTCCGCTGTCTCGCGGGAGATCGTGCGGAGCTCGGCAGCAGACAGCCTGAGGCTCTTGCGCTCGATGCGGGCAATGATGTCGCCCGACAGACCCCGCTCGACGGCGTCAGGCTTACAGATGACCAGGGTGCGATCCATAGGGTTCGACACGCTACCGGCCTGGTTCACACCCGAGAAATCGCTCGCGGCCGGCGAAATCACGGGCGGCTGAGGGCTCAGGGACCTCAGGTCAGCGTTTGCCTCGCCTCGCCGACGACGTAAAGCGACCCGGTCACCAGGACGAGGTCGTCGGGACCAGCGCCCGCCACCGCGCTGGCCACGCCCTTGGCCACCGAAGGCACGGTTGCGACCGGCAACCCCAACCGCTCTGCTGCCGACGCGATGTCGGATGCGCTGATCGCCCGTGGCCAGTCGGCCGCACACGCCGTAAACGAAGCCACCGAGTCGCGATCGAGTTCGGCCAGCAAGTCGGCCGGGTCGTGACCAATGAGAGCACCGAAGACGACGTGCATTCGGCCGGTGACGTCGAAGCCTTCTCGCAGGGCAGCCAACAGCGCCCGCATGCCCTCGACGTTGTGGGCACCATCGAGCACCACGAGCGGCTGATGGCCGACCACCTCGAGCCGTCCTGGCGAAGTCGCTCCGGCCAGGCCTTCCTCGACGACGTCCTCAGGGAGCGGCTCGCCGAAGAACGCCTCAGCTGCAGCCAGCGCCGCGGCCACGTTGTCGCCCATGTGGGCGCCGTGCATCGGAACGAACATCTCGGTGTAGCTCGCGTTGGGGGTGAAGAGGTCGAGCAACCGGCCTCCGTAGGCCACGCGGTTGTCGGTCCAGCCCCAGTCTGGGCCCCGGCGCCAGGTCTCGGCTTGGCCAAGGTCGTCGAAGATCGAAGCCAACTCGGGGTCGGTCTCGCCGAGCACGAGCACAGAACCGGGCTTCACGATGCCGGCCTTCTCCCTCGCCACATCGGCCCTCGTCGGCCCGGCATAGGCGGCGTGGTCGAGCCCAATGTTCGTCACCACCGCGACCTGGCCGTCTACGACGTTGGTCGCGTCCCATCGACCGAGCATGCCCACCTCAACAACGGCCATGTCGACCGGCGCATCGGCGAACCAAAGCAGTGCGGTGGCCGTGACCAACTCGAACCACGAGAGCCGATCGGGCTCGATGAGAGACTCCACGGCGACCACCGCACCAAGCGCCTCCGCAAAGGAGACATCATCAATGGGATCGCAGTTGCGCTGCATCCGTTCGTTGACCTGGCCCAGGTCCGGACTGGTGTAAGTGCCCGCCACGAGGCCCATGTGCTCAACCAGTGACGACAACACGCGAGCCGTCGACGTCTTGCCGTTGGTGCCCGTCAGATGGACGACCGGGTACGAGCGCTGTGGCTGATCGAGCACCTCCATGATCCGCTGCATGCGATGCAGATCAGGTTGGGCCAGGCGCCCGTGGTTGACCGCAAGGGCCTCGACGTTGACGCGGCCGGTCAAGACCTGGCGAGCCTCGGCATAGGTCATGGTCGGCACGTCATCGTCCAGTGATCTGGGCGGTGAGCCGCCTCATCCTCGCGGCCACAGGCGGCGGCACACCGCGGGACAGCGCAGTCGCCACCTGCTCAGCAGCCCCAGCAACCGTCCGGTCCGCGATCGCCGCGGCCATGGACGCGGCGAGGGCGTCGTAATCGAGCTCCGGCGCTCCCGGGTCGGGATGATCAAGGGCATCAAGCAGCGTGCGCGCGTCGTCGATATCGGTGGCGCCCCCGCTCAACCACATCCGTGCCGCACGCACCTCGGTTGGTTCGAACGGCGCCACGAGATCGGGGCCTCGCGCCTCGTGCGCGATCACCTGCGCGAACGGGATTACACCGCACAACCGAAGCGCCAGCGCGGCGGCGGGGACCACCCACGAGGCAAGCGCAGTGGGCGTCACCACCAGCGCAGTATCGACGGCGGTGTGCCACGGCCCATCCTCTCGCTGAGGCCAACCGGTCGCAGCGAGCAACCAGATGGCGGCGACAAAGTGCGAGTCGAGCGAGCGTCTGTCGGGTTCGAGAGCACCAAAGCAGCGACCGCACGAACCTCCGGTGTCGAGCTCGACGGTCACCGCGCCGCAGTCGAGGCAGGCCGCGGCTGGCACGCGCACCCCGGCCCACAAGTCTCCCGAGAGAATCCACTCCCCTCCTTCGCTGGCCGCAACCATGAACTCATCCCTGAGCGTTCCGGGAGCAAACCGGATGTCGCCTTCCCGAATGGCATCGGCGGCGGCTCGCCGAAGCGTTCGTTCAGCCAGGACCCATTGCCGGCCGAGCACCGGCACCACCGCCGTGCCGCACTCCCGGCATCGAGGCGCAAGCTCTTCTGCCGATTGCACCCGAACGATCGCGCCGGTGGCAGCGAGGCGCTCCCGCGCCGCCGTTCGGGCCGCGTAGCGCCCGAGGCCGGCCAGCGGTCCTTCCGCTCGCACGACACCAGCCTCGTCGAGCACCGGGACGGGGATGATCCCGCGCTCCCGCGCGA
The DNA here is from genome assembly GCA_051002495.1 of Acidimicrobiales bacterium. Lineage (GTDB taxonomy): Bacteria > Actinomycetota > Acidimicrobiia > Acidimicrobiales > CADCTF01 > JBPCMH01. Next base: position 2,606 of record JBPCMH010000199.1, on the reverse strand, counting down.
TCAGCCACGCTTCGGGGTCGTGTGCGGCGGCAAGAAACATGGGGACGGTCACACCTTCGACCGCGACCACCGGCACCGAGCCTTCGGTGAACGGGACCGACGCGTGTCCGCCTGACCGAGGATCGCCCGGCACGACCGCGATCGCGACGACGCCGGGCAAGAACTCGAGACTGAACGTTTCCACCTCGATCGGGCCGCGATCACTAGTGACCCGCAACGTCACCAAGTCGGCCTCATGGGCAGCGGGTTCAATGTCGAGACCGCTGATCGGAGTTGCGCAGCGGGTACAAACGGCGACCACCCGTTCGGCCTCCTCGATCAAACCCTCCTCGAACAGCCTGACAAAGGCAGTCCGCGCCGCGATCGCGGCCGAACCAGTCTCGGTGGTCGCCGCGGGCCAAACCACCGGCACGCCGAGGAGACCGGCGAGGTCAGCCAGTGCGCTCCGCGTATCGTTCTCGACCTGTTTGACCCGCTCGGCAAAACCGTGACGCCCGGCTGAGGCGCGATCATGACCCTGCCGAGCGAGCAGTCGCTCGGTGGTGTGCTGGGAGGCAAGGCTGCCCGCCTCGACCGAGACGCCGACGCTCGGGGCTGGGCCCGGCCCGACAGCCCGACGAAGCACATCGGCGGCCACGATTGCCGCCACAGATCCAGTTGGAACGCTCCCGGCCCGAGTGGCAGGCACGGGGCTGACGAGCAGGCGGGCTGGGTGGATCAGGACGCGGCGGCCGCGGCGAGATCGCCGGCGCGGTCACGGGCCGCCCGAGCCGCCCGCTCCACCTTCGGAAGAGCGATGTCGACAGCGTGCTCGACCCTGGGTCTGGCCTGATCAGCGAAGTCGGCAGCCCGTCCGGCGGCAAAACGTGCGGCATGCTCAACCCTCGGACGAGCCGCCTCAACCGCGTGCTCAACCCTCGGACGAGCCGCTTCGACGGCCTGCTCAACCCTCGGACGAGCCGCTTCCACGGCGTGCTCAACCCTCGGACGAGCCGCCTCGACCACGTGCTCGAAGGCGGGTCGGGCGAATCGTGCGGCTTCGACCAAGCTGCCGCTGGCCAAGGCTGCGCTCAGCCCGGCTCGGCCCTTGGCCGCCTTCCTCTTCTTCTTGGCCCGGCGGTCGAGCATGAACCCGACGACGGCGCCAATGGCCGCAGCCTCGCCAGCTCCGCGGAGCGCCTTCTGGGCCACGACCTCGACATCATCGTCTCGCCGGAAGGCCTGCACGGCACCGACCGCAGCCCCGGCGGCGCCGGCGATCAGGGCACCCTTGATGAGCTTGCGCATGTGAGATCCCTTTCGTTGACTCGCTGGCGAGCCTACCCATCTGTCGACGAAAAGATCCCAGGCCAGGGGAATCAGCCGTCACGGTGACGTTCAGGGGGTCAGGATGCCGCGCGGCGTGGCGCGTCCTGCTTGGCCAACTCTGAGCGCGGTACCAGCGTGGGGTTCACCCGCTCGATAACGACCGAGCGGTCGATGACACACTTGCCGATGTCGGTACGGCTCGGCAGGTCGTACATCACGTCGAGCAGCACCTCTTCGAGGATCGCCCGTAGGCCTCGGGCGCCGGTGCCTCGGAGCAAGGCCGAATCGGAGATGGCCTCGAGGGCATCGTCGGAGAACTCAAGCTCAATGTTGTCGAGCGCGAAGTTGCGCTTGTACTGCTTGACCAACGCGTTCTTCGGCTGGACCAGGATCTCGACCAGCGCCTCACGATCGAGGCTGGTCACCGCACCAATCACGGGCAGGCGACCGACAAACTCAGGGATGAGGCCAAACTTCAGCAGGTCTTCTGGTGCCACCTCGCCCAACGCCGCGCCCATCTCTGTCGACTCATTATCGGAGTCAGTCCGGAAGCCGATGCCCTTCCGACCGATGCGGCTCTCGATGATGCTGTCGAGCCCGGCAAAGGCACCACCACAGATGAACAGAATGTTCGTGGTGTCGATCTGGATGAACTCCTGGTGCGGGTGCTTGCGCCCTCCCTGCGGGGGCACTGAGGCGGTCGTGCCCTCCAGGATCTTCAGCAGCGCCTGCTGCACGCCTTCGCCGGAGACATCACGGGTGATCGACGGGTTCTCGCTCTTCCGAGCAATCTTGTCGATCTCATCGATGTAGATGATGCCGGTCTCGGCCTTCTTGACGTCGTAGTCGGCCGCCTGGATCAGCTTGAGCAAGATGTTCTCGACGTCCTCGCCCACATAACCAGCCTCCGTCAACGCGGTGGCGTCGGCGATGGCGAACGGCACGTTGAGCATGCGAGCCAACGTCTGAGCCAGCAACGTCTTGCCGCAGCCGGTCGGGCCGAGAAGCAGGATGTTGGACTTGGCCAACTCGATGTCGGCTTCGGTGCTTGAGGCCTGGGCCTGCACTCGCTTGTAGTGGTTGTAGACGGCGACGGAAAGAATCTTCTTGGCCCTGTCCTGGCCGATGACGTAGTCGTTCAGGAACTCATAGATCTCTCGTGGCTTGGGCAATTCGTCGAAGCGGACCTCAGACGATTCGGCCAACTCTTCTTCGATGATGTCGTTGCACAGGTCGATGCACTCGTCGCAGATGTACACGCCAGGCCCGGCGATCAACTTCTTGACCTGCTTCTGGCT
>JBPCMH010000198.1:0-2915 GCA_051002495.1 Acidimicrobiales bacterium | reverse complement strand
GGTTGGCCTCGACCAAGCTCGCCAGCTTCTTGCTGATCGTGGTGCTTGCCCGGTTGGTGACGCCTGCGGACTTCGGTGCGTTAGCGGCCATCCTGCTGTACACGGAGGTGCTGCGCTTGTTCGGCGACCTCGGGATGAAGGCCACCATCGTCTACGAGCAGGAGCAGGGCGTCACCGACCGGGTCCAGACGGCGTTCACCATGAACCTGCTACTGGCAGGGCTTATGACGACCGCCGGCGTGCTCATGGCCCCCCTGGTGGCAGGTTTCTTCGGGTTGCAGGAGGAGACCGGGCTTTTCCGGGTGGCGGCGCTGAGCATCCTGCTCACCCAACTCGGAAACGTCCAGGACGCGCTGCTGCAGCGGGGGCTGAAGTTCCGGCGGCGCCTCGTGCCGGAGATCGCGCGCAGCGTTGTGCGCCTAGCAGTATCGGTCCCGCTGGCTGCCGTCGGGTTGGGCGCCGAGGCGCTGGTCTTCGGTCTGCTCGCGGGCACCGCTGCATGGACGACCACGCAGTGGGCGCTGTCGTCGTTCCGTCCGACGCTCTCCTTCGATCCCAAGGTCGCAGCCAGCATGCTGTCCTATGGCGCCGGGGCCTCGATCCTGTCAATCGTGGCCATTCTGCATAATCGGATCGACGTCGCCGTCATCGGCAGGGTCCTCGGCGAACGAGCGCTCGGCCTGTACACCGTCGCATTCCGTGTCCCGGAAGCCCTGATCGAGTCGGTCGCCTGGAATACCTCTGCCGTCGCGTTCCCGGCTCTCTCGCTCAAGCGCACGCAAGACCGCACGGGCTTGCTCAGTGTCACCCTGAAGCTGGTGCGCTACCAAGCGCTCTACGCGCTCCCTGTCGGCGCTGGGCTCGCGGTGATGGGTACCCCACTGATGGTGACCCTCTTCGGACGGCAGTGGGAGGACGCCGGGGGCGTTGCCTCGGCGCTCGCGGTTCTCTCGGCGATCGGCGCGACCGTGTTTCCGCTCGGTGACGTCTTCAAGGCGATCGGACGTCAGGGCACGATCGCGTCGATCAACGTGGCGGTGATGCCGATCAGCGTCGGGGTGATCATCGCGGTCGCGCCGGCAGGGATGGTCGCCGTGGCCTGGGCGCGTGTGGCCTTGCGAAGCGTGGTGGACGCGATCGTCATGCTCCTCGTTTCGCGGGCGCTCGAGACGGGGCCAGGGCCGCTCCTCGGCGCGATAGGCCCCGGCCTCATCGGCGCCGCCGGGGTGGTCGTGGGAGCCGGTGCCGTGCGCCTTGCAATGGGGGGCGACACAGCTTTCGTGCTGGTCACCGGCCTCACTGCCGGCGCGCTTGTCGGTCTCGTTTCGATGCGTCTGCTCGTGCCGGCCGCCTTCGGCGACGTCGTTGCGTTGGTCGGATCGGTGGTGCGCAGGCGACCCGCCGCTTCGCGCCGCTGACACGGTACTTGATGGACGTGCCGCTTCTTCGGTCCCCGGACGGGCTGGTGTCGTGGACTACACTTGGAAGAAGTGTCTCGGCCAGCCCTGAAGGCCGCGGCGGCCGCCAGAATACGCGCCCCGCGTCGCGCACGTGCGGTTCGTGAGCGGGCGAGGTTCCTCGTTCGCGAGCTGGCGCCCGGAGGTCCGACCGTTGCGACGTATCGACTGCGTAACTCTGATCTCGTCGTCGTTCTTCGTCATCACACCCCGGACCTCACCGCTCTCGACCAGGTGTTCAGTGAGGAGATCTACGCACTTCCTCCTCCGGTCGCGCGGGCGCTGGAGCGTCTGGGACCACGCCTTCGGGTGGTGGACCTGGGAGCAAACATCGGTCTTTTCGCCGCCTACATGCTCGGGCGGTTCCCTCAGGCCCGCATCACGGCATTCGAGCCGGACCCGTTCAACGCGGACATCCTCCGCAAGTGCGTGAGGGCCAACGCCGCGACGAAGGCGAGCTGGAACGTGATCGAGGCCTGTGCTGCGACCGAAGACGGCACCGTCGAGTTCTTCGCCGGCCAATACCTTGAGTCCGGGCTGGTACCCCCCCATCGAGGTGCCGCGTCGTCCTCTGTGCCCGCCGTCGACGTCTTCCGTCACCTCGGCGACATCGACCTGCTCAAGCTCGACATCCAGGGAGGCGAATGGGCGATCGTGCGCGATCCCCGGTTTCCGCGCGTGCCGGCGACGGCCATCGCCCTTGAGTACCACCCACAGCTCGGGCCCTCTTCTTGTCCCCGTGAGGAGGTTACGCGGGTGCTCGTCGACGCTGGTTACACCATCGAGCCGTTCGTCGAGAAAGCTCCCGGTCTCGGCGAGCTCTGGGCCTGGCGCGAGCCGCCCAACGGCTAGTAGCCGACTCGGATCCCTGGCGAACCCACGGCGCCTGACCAATGGCCTGATCTGTCCGCTGTGGCGAGGATGTCCGGATCGTCGTGGAACTTCGGCGGCGATCCCGAGTTGACGATCAGACGGTAACGGGCTCGGTGACCTCCCGGCGGTCGGGGTTGTTGTCGGCGACGGCGAGGGCGTGACGCTCGATGTCGATGACGAGCTTGGGGAGGTCGCGGTAGCCGATGATCCGTCGGAACTGCTGCTCGGGGACAAGCATGCCGGCGGCCCTCCAGCGGCGGCGCATGTCGCCGTCGCGCCAGCGCTTTCACGTTGCGCTGCGTGTAGCGGACGATCTCGATCATGCTCTCGCATTGGTTCGTCGGGCACGGCGTCTTGGCGAGCTGGCCGGTGACCCGGAGCCGCGTCGGCGGCAGCGTCTCGCTCATGCCCTCGCGCAGCGAGGCGGCGGCGTCGGGCCACGGCCGGTCGAGCTCTGATGCCAGCATCTGCAGCCGCTGCTCGGCGAGGTCGGCGTCGCTCAGCGCCCACGCCGCACGCATCCAGGCGCGGACCTGGTCGCGGTCGCACTCGGGCAGCAAGTCGCAGACGTTGCGCTATCTTTGA
>JBPCMH010000197.1:0-8805 GCA_051002495.1 Acidimicrobiales bacterium | reverse complement strand
TCTCCGTGGTGAGCGACGGCGAGCCGTCAGGGCCGTTCCGCTGCAAGATCAAGACGCCATCGTTCAACAACGTGTCCATCCTCCCCTGGCTGTTGAAGGGCGTCTACGTTCCCGACGTCATCACCATCCTGGCCAGCCTGTATTTCATCCTTGGAGACATCGACCGGTGATCGTTTCGCAGCTCGCCGGCTCTGGCATCGTCGCGGTCGACTTCACCGCTTACGGGTGGATCACCGCGCTGAAGGTGGCCGTCGTGCTCGGGATCATCCCGGCCGGCGCGCTCATCCTTGGCTACGTGTTCCTGCTCAAGATGATGAGCTTCATGCAGAGCCGCCTCGGCCCGATGGAGGCCGGTCCGTACGGCACACTTCAGCTCGTCGCCGACGGCGTGAAGTTCATCCAGAAGGAAGACATTTTCCCCGATCGGGCCGACCGTCGCGTGTTCGCCCTGGCCCCGGTCGTCGTGTTGGCTTCGACCTTCCTGCTCTACATCGCCATCCCGGCCGGGCCCCGACTCATCATCCAAGACCTCGACACCGGCATCTTCTACGCCCTCGCCGTGTCGTCGCTCTCGGTGCTTGGCATTCTGATGGCCGGTTGGGCCTCAGCCAACAAGTACTCACTCATGGGTGGCTTGCGAGCCGCGGGTCAACTCATCGCCTATGAGCTGCCGCTGGTGCTGGCCGTGGTCGGCGTGGTCATCCAGGCCGGCAGCCTCAGCCTGCAAGACATCGTGTTGGCTCAGGCCAACGGTTCGATCTTCGGGATGGGCGCGCTGGGCTCGCCGTTCATCATCACCCAGTTCGTTGGCTTCGTCATCTTCCTCATCGCCATCCAGGCCGAGCTGACCCAGACGCCGTTCGACATGCCGGTCGCTGAATCCGAGCTCGTCGCCGGCTACATGGTCGAATACACCGGCTTCCGGTTCCTGTTCTTCTTCATGGCCGAGTTCGGCACCGCGTTCGCGTTCTCCGCCATCGGCGCCACCCTGTTCCTCGGCGGCTGGTGGGTGCCGGGCATGCCGACGTCCGGCGTCATGGCCGACGTCCTCGGCCCGCTGGTGCTCGGCGGAAAGATCATGCTGGTCGCCTTCCTCATCTTCTGGATCCGCTTCACTTACCCGCGGCTCCGCGAGGATCAGTTGCAGACCTTCGCATGGAAGTACCTCATCCCTGTCTCGCTGCTGAACATCTTGGCGACGGGCGTCCTGAAAGTGGTGTTCTGATCGTGCCCAAGCCGCAGTTGCCCGGTCTGGTCAAGGGCCTTGGCGTGACGCTCAAAGAACTGGGCAAGACCCTCACCAAGGGTGCCGTCACCGTCCAGTACCCCAAGCAGAAGGAAGCGCCGCCCACCCGTGCCCGCGGCGTCATCGCGCTGCTCGAGGAGAACTGCACCGTGTGCATGCTCTGTGCCCGCGAGTGCCCCGACTGGTGCATCTACATCGAGGGCCACAACGACAAGGCGCCGCCCCGCCGCGAGGGAGGCAAGCCGCGCACCGCGAACGTCCTCGACCGGTTCGACATCGACTACTCGCTGTGCATGTACTGCGGCATCTGTGTCGAGGTATGCCCCTTCGACGCCCTCTTCTGGACCCCCGAGTACGAATACTCAGAGGTCAACATCGGCGAAATGCTCCACGACAAGGTCCGCCTCGGTCAGTGGATGGACACTGTGCCAGAGCCCACCGGCTACGAAGCTGGTTCGCAAGCCAAGGCCCCCAAAGGCCCGGCTGCAGCCAAGGCCAAGAACGCCTAGGAATCGTCATGGTCGCTCAGAACATCATCTTCGGCGTGCTCGCTCTGTCCATGTGCCTCAGCGCGATCAAGGTCGTCACCACTTCCAACGTCGTCCACGCCGCGCTCTACCTCGTGGTCGTGCTCGGCGGCGCGGCCGGCGTGTTCATCCTCCTGGCCGCTGAGTTCCTCGCCGCGGTGCAGGTGTTGGTCTACATCGGCGCCATCGTTGTGCTGTTCTTGTTCGGCATCATGTTGACCCGGGCTGAGATCGGGAAGGCGTCCGACCTCGACAACGAACACCGCGGCATCGCTTTGGTCGTGTCGTTGTTCCTGCTCGGCGTCCTCGGCGTCATCCTGTTCGACGGGTTCCGCGATGCCGAGCTCGAGCCTGAGCGGGTCGGACGCACCGCCGATGTAGCGATTCCGATCTTCTCCACCTACCTGGTGGCCTTCGAGGTCATCTCCGTTCTTCTGCTGGCTGCCCTCGTCGGGGCCATCGTCGTGGCCCGGAAGGATTAGGGGTCGTCGGTATGTACCTGATGCAGTTCCTGCTGCTCGCCGCGTTCCTCTTCTGCACCGGCGTCTACGGCGTGCTGGCCCGGAAGAACGCGGTGCTCGTGCTCATGTCGGTCGAGTTGATCCTCAACGCGGTCAACATCAACCTGATCGCCCTCGGAGTTCACAACGGCTTCCTGGCCAGCGTGACCGGCCAGGTGTTCGCCCTCTTCGTCGTGGCCGTCGCCGCGGCCGAGGTTGGCGTCGGGCTCGCCATTGTCCTGTTGATCTATCGAAACCGCGCCTCGGTTGACCTCACCGGCGTGGATCTGATGAAGGGCTAGGGCCGCCGACCCATGCTGGAAAACGCCTGGATCATCCCGCTGCTGCCCGCGGTCTCGTTCGTCCTCATCCTGTTCTTCGGCAAGCGCTTGCCGTTCGGTGGGGCCGAGATCGGCGTGGCCGCGCTGTCGGCCGCCTTCGTGCTCACGATCGTGGCCGGTGTGCAGTGGATCGATCGGCCCAACACCATCACCGTCGAACACGTGACGGTCGGCCCGTCCGCCCACGCGGATGAGATCGACACCCCTGCCGACACCCACGCGCCCGCGGATGAGCCGGTCGACGAACACGAGGCTGAGCCCGCAGATCACGGGGCAGAAGCCGAGCACGCCATCGTCAAGCGGGCGCCGGTGGAGCGGGAGTGGAGCTGGTTCGACAACGGCCAGATCCACATCAAGGCCGGCATCCTCGTCGACGGCTTCACCATCGCCATGCTGTTCGTGGTCACGCTCATCTCGTTGCTGGTGCACATCTTCTCGACCAACTACATGCACGGTGACAAGCGCTTCACCTATTTCTTTGCGGCCCTGAGCCTGTTCACCACCGGCATGCTCGTGCTCATCACCGCCAGCAACACCCTGCAGGCCCTCTTCGGCTGGGAGTTGATGGGCCTCTGTTCGTTCATGCTGATCGGCCACTGGTGGGAGGAGCAGAAGAACTCCGACGCGGCCCTGAAGGCGTTCTTCACCACCCGAACCGGCGACATCGGCCTGCTCGTCGGCATGTCGGTCCTCTTCTTCGGCGCGGGCCAGACCTTCAACATCACCAAGCTCAACGAGGCGGCCACCACCGGCTCTATCAGTCGAACCGTGCTCGTCGCCGGTGCGGCAGCGTTGCTCGTCGCGGTCATCGGCAAGAGCGCCCAGTTCCCCCTGCATACCTGGCTGCCGGATGCCATGGCCGGCCCCACCCCGGTCTCCGCGCTCATCCACGCCGCGACCATGGTTGTGGCCGGGGTCTACTTGGTCGCCCGCCTGTATCCGGTCTTCTTCAGCGCCTTCGACATCGGCGGTGGCGGCATGAACGCGGTGGCCGTCGTGGGCGGCATCACCGTTGTTATCGCCGCGGCCCTGGCCTTCGTGCAGGACGACATCAAGAAGGTCCTCGCCTACTCCACCGTCTCCCAGCTCGGCTACATGGTGATGGCCCTCGGTGTCGGCGGCTGGACGGCCGGCGTGTTCCACCTCTTCACCCACGCCATGTTCAAGGGCCTGCTCTTCCTTGGCTCCGGCTCCGTTAGCCACGCCGTGCACAGCTTCGACATGAAGGCCGAGATGGGTGGGCTACGCAAGTTCATGCCCATCAGTTACGGCACGTTCATGATCGGTTCGTTGGCCTTGGCTGGCGTCTTCCCGCTGGCCGGCTTCTGGTCGAAGGACGAGATCCTGCTCGCCGCGGGCGAGGGTGGGTACCAAGCGTTCCTCATCGTCGGACTGGTCGGTGCGGCCATGACCGCGGCCTACATGACGCGCTGTGTGTATCTCACCTTCTTCGGTGAGTACCGCGGCCACGGCCACCCGCACGAGTCACCGATCGCCATCACCGGCCCGCTCGTCGTACTGGCTGGCATGTCGGTCATCGCCGGCTTCGCCAACGCCGTGCTCTTCGGCATCGGCGCATTCGGCGACATCGTCGAGCCCGCCTACGTGAGTGCGATCGTCACCCACCACGAGGCGTCGGTCTCGCTCGCCATCATGGGTTCGCTGGCCGCCTTCATCGGTATCGGCGGCGCCTACTGGTACTACTTCGCCAGGGGAGCGGCATCGCTCGGCATCCTCGACGGCAACGGCGCGGCTCGCGGCCTGCACACCGTGTTGGTGAACAAGTACTACCTCGACGATCTCTACGAGGGTGTGATCGTCAAGGGCATCCGGGAGCCCATCTCCAACGGCGTGTACTGGTTCAACCAGAACGTGCTCGACGGCATCATCCACGGCGTCGCGGCCGGCGCCAGAGGCCTTTCCCGATTCGTTTATGAGGTCATCGATCAAAAGGGTGTCGACGGCCTCGTCAACGCCACCGGAGCAGCAACTTCGGAGTCCGGTGGCTTCCTGCGCCACTTGCAGACCGGCAAGGTGCAGGACTATGCCGCCTTCCTGTTCGGTGCCGCCGGCGTTATCGCGCTGGCGCTCGTTCTGTTGACCACTTAGGAGCATCATGAACTGGTTTGATGATTGGGCACTCACGCTGGCGGTCTTCCTGCCGCTCGTTGGCGTGGCCGTGCTGGCGACGATCCCCAAGGCCAATGAGGCCGCGCAGAAGATGGTCGCCCTGCTCACCGCGGGCCTCACGCTGGCCGTCGTCATCGGGGTGTTGATCGGTTTCGACTACGGCAACTCCGCCTCGCCGCAGTACGAGGTGAACGCGAGTTGGATCGACGTGATCAACAGCCGCTACCACGTCTTCATCGACGGCATCTCGTTGCCGATGTTCGCGTTGTCCGCGCTCATCACGGTGCTGTGCATCATCTACTCCTGGGACCACTTCCCGACCCCGCACAACCCCAAGGCGTTCCTGATGCTGATACTGGTCCTGGAGACCGGCATGAACGGCACCTTCGTGGCCGAAGACCTCATCCTCTTCTTCGTCTTCTTCGAACTGGTGCTGCTCCCGATGTACTTCATGATCGGCGTCTGGGGCGGTCCCAACCGGCAGTACGCGTCGATCAAGTTCTTCCTGTACACGCTGTTCGGGTCTGCGCTCATGATCCTCAGTTTCCTGGCGCTGTACTTCAAGGGTGGCCAGACCTTCGACATCCCGCTGCTGGCTCAGTCCGGTCCGCAGATCGCCGAGGGCACGGCCATCGTGATCTTCGCCGGCCTGTTCATGGGCTTCGCCATCAAGGTGCCCATGTTCCCGTTCCACACTTGGTTGCCGGATGCCCACACCGAAGCGCCAACCGTTGGCTCGGTGATCCTGGCCGCCGTACTGCTGAAGTTGGGCACCTACGGCTTCATCCGAATCGCCCTGCCGATCCTGCCCCAAGCCGCGGTCGAGTGGGCCCCATGGATCGGCGGCCTCGCCGTCATCGGCATCATCTACGGAGCGCTTGGCTGTCTGGCTCAGACCGACCTGAAGCGGCTGATCGCTTTCTCGTCGGTGGCCCACATGGGCTTTGTCATGCTCGGCATCTCGACGCTCACCGACTACGGGATCAACGCCGCTCTCTTCGGCATGGTCGCCCACGGACTCATCACCGGCATGCTCTTCTTCGTCGGCGGTTCCATCCAGGAGCGCTACGAGACGCGTGAAATTGCTCGCCTCGGTGGCCTGCTCCAACAAGCCCCTTACCTGGGTTGGATTCTCGGCTTCTCCGCCTTCGCTTCGCTCGGCCTGCCTGGTCTGGCCGGCTTCTGGGGCGAGTTCCCGGCCATCCTGTCGGCCTACAACCCGGCCGAGGGCCTCAACGTCGCCGTCTTCCGTACCTACATGGTCATCGCCGCCGTCGGCACCGTCTTGGCCGCGGCATATCTGCTGTGGATGTACCAGCGCACCGCGTTCGGCGACCCCAAGGAAGAGTTCGCCGAGGCCCACATCCACGACGTGCACGGCCCCGAGTGGATTGCTTGGACCCCGCTGCTGCTCGGCATCCTGATCCTGGGCATCTACCCGAAGGCCCTGTTCGGCATCACCGACGGCGCCGTCCAGACCGTGGCCGCCGTGTTCCGGACGGTGGGGGGCTGACGTGATCGGCCTGCTGGCAGCCGCCCAGTCGGTGCCGTTCTCGGCGCCGTCGATCGACTACGCGGCCATCGCGCCCGAGATCGTGCTCACCGCCGCGCTCGTGATCGTGCTCGTTGCCGATCTGTTCCTCGACGAGACCCAGAAGTACTGGCTGCCATCGATCGCCAGCTTCGGCGTGCTGGCCGCCATCGTGCCGGTCATCTACCTGGCTCTCGAAGGCGACGAAGTCAGATCGATGTTCAACGGCGCGTATGTGTCGGACAACTTCGCGCTGGTGTTCAAGGGCCTGTTTCTGGTGTCTGGCTATGTCGTGCTGTTGATGTCGAACCGCTACATCGAAGAAGGCGACTTCCACCGCGGCGAGTACTACTTCCTGCTGCTGGCGTCATTGCTCGGCATGGTCGTCATGTCATCAAGCCGCGACCTCATCACCATCTTCGTCGCCCTCGAGCTGCTGTCGATCCCGGCCTACCTGCTCGCCGGTTGGCGCAAGCGTGACCTCAAGAGCAACGAGGCCTCGCTCAAGTACTACCTCCTCGGCGTGCTGGCGTCCGCGGTGATGTTGTACGGCATGTCGCTCGTCTTCGGAGCGACCGGGGCCACCCAGTTGACCGAGATCAACGAGCGCCTCGTGCAGCCGGGCTCGCTCGACGGAGTCGTCACCCTCGGCATCTTCTTCATCATCGTCGGGTTCGCGTTCAAGGTCTCGGCCGTGCCCTTCCACTTCTGGGCGCCTGATGTCTATGAGGGTGCGCCCACCCCGATCACCGCGTTCTTGTCGGTGGCATCCAAAGCTGCGGGGTTCGTGGCCCTGATGCAGTTGATCTACGTGGGGTTCCTCAACCAGTCGAAGGTGTGGGCGCCGCTCCTGTGGGGCCTCGCCGCGATCACCATGACCGTCGGCAACCTGATCGCCCTGCGACAGACCAACATCGTCCGGATGCTGGCCTACTCCTCGGTGGCCCAGGCTGGCTACATCCTCATCCCGTTCGCCGTGGCCGGAAACAGTGCCAAGGCCCTGCAGTCGGCCCAGACCGCGACCATCGTTTACCTGCTGATCTACGCGGCGACGAACCTCGGCGCGTTCTCGATCGTCATGGCGGTGGCCCGCAAGACCCGATCCGGCGAGATCTCGTCCTATGGCGGCTTGTTCGAGTACGCCCCAGGACTGACGGTGCTGATGACGGTCTTCCTGGCATCGCTGGCTGGTGTGCTGCCCGCCGGTGGATGGTTCGCCAAGTTCATCGTGTTCCGCACGGTGCTTGACGCCGGCACCACCTCCGCGGTCATCCTCGGTGTGATCGGCGCAGTCAACGCGGTGATCGCCGCGTACTACTACCTCAACGTCACTCGGCTGATGTGGATGGCGCCGGTCCCCGACGAGGATCGCTCCCCGATCATCGTGCCCGCCGCGCTCGGCGCCGCGCTCGGGATCACCGCCATCGTGGTGATGGTCATCGGTGTGTACCCGCAGGCGTTCGCTCGCCTCGGAGACATCGCATCACTCGTCCAGTAGCTCTGCTCGCCCAACGGATCCGACGTCAGGGTCCGCTGGGCTTCGACCAGGTCGTCGAGGCCGCCCTGTACGGAGAGGGCGGCTTCTTCGCGTCGGGCGGGGGAGCCGGCCGCGATGGGGCCGACTTCATCACCAGTCCCGAAGTCGGCGGCCTGTTCGGCGCGGTCCTCGCTCGCGCCTTCGACGAATGGTGGGCCGAGCTCGGGCGGCCCGACCCGTTCTTCGTCATCGAGGCCGGGGCCGGGGCCGGAACGCTGGCCCGCGCCGTGCTGGCCGCGTCGCCCGCCTGCTTGCCCGCGCTGCGCTACGTGCTGGTCGAGCGCTCGGCCGCGCACCGCGAGGCGCAGAAGGCGCACCTTGATCTGGAATTGCCCGCCTTCGTCCTCGGTCCGTCGCTGCACGACAACTTCGATGATCAGGACGGGCCATCCGTCGAGCCGGGACGGGGTCCGCTCGTCACGTCGCTGGAGGGTCTCCCGGTCGGACCCTTCACCGGCGTGATCCTGGCCAACGAGCTGCTCGACAACCTGCCGTTCGCCCTGCTGGAACGCCGGGGCAGCCGATGGCATGAGGTGCGCGTCGGCCTCACCGGCGACGATCGCCTGGCCGAGGTGCTCGTGCCCGCCTCACCGCTGCTGGCAGCCGAGGGAGACCGGCTCGCGCCGACGGCCCCCCAAGGCGCCCGCGTCCCGGTACAACACCAAGCCGGGGAATGGTTGCGTGACGCACTCGGTCTCCTCGAGGCCGGTCGGGTTGTCATCATCGACTACGCCGTTACCTCGACCAGCGAACTGGCCGAGCGGCCATGGGGTGAATGGGTGCGCACCTATCGGGCTCACGGTACCGCCGGGCCGCCGCTCGACCGGCTGGGCGACACCGACATCACCGTCGAAGTTTGCATCGACCAACTGGCCCGCGTCCGCCGACCGGCGCTCGACCGCAGCCAGGCCGACTTCCTCACCGCTCACGGCCTCGACGCGCTGGTCGCCGAGGCCCGCGCCGCATGGCAGGCCGCCGCGGCCAGCCCCGACC
>JBPCMH010000196.1:0-5439 GCA_051002495.1 Acidimicrobiales bacterium | reverse complement strand
TCACTGGTCCGGACTGGGCGTTTGGGCAGGCGACCTACGTGCCGCTCGACGACGGCTCGTTTTATGCCGCCTCCACCAAAGCCGGGTTCGGCTCTTTGACTCACCTCGGCCCCGACGGCGTTCGCCGCGACATCGACGCCGGCTTCGCGAGCTACGCGGCGCTCGCCCGTTGCGCCGATGGTCGGCTGGCATGCATCGCGGCGTCCCCCGCCGTTGAGCCGGTGGTTGCCGTCATAGATCCCGAGTCTGATCCGGTCGAGGTGAGCATCGTCAGGGCCAGCCGCCCAGACCGGCTCGACGCGGGTTTGGTGTCGACACCCGAGTCGATCACCTTCCCCACCACCGATGATCAGGTTGCCCACGCCCTCTACTACGCGCCCCACAACCCTGCGTTCGCGGGGCCGCCCGGCGAGCTGCCACCGCTGGTCGTCATGACGCACGGCGGACCAACCGGGGCGACCGGCCCAGCGCTCAACGCCTCGGTGCAGTTTTGGACGAGCCGCGGCATCGCGGTCGTCGACGTCAACTACCGGGGGAGCACGGGTTACGGGCGCGCCTACCGCCAGCAACTTCGGGGAGCATGGGGCGTCGTCGATGTCGACGATGCGGTCGCCGCGGCGCGCTTCTTGGCCGACCGGGGCGACGTGGACGGCGAGCGCATGGTCATCCGGGGCGGCAGCGCCGGCGGGTACACCACGCTGGCCGCGCTCACGTTCCGTTCCGGCACGTTTGCCGCCGGCACGAGCCTCTATGGGGTCGGTGATCTAGAGGCGCTGGCCCGAGATACCCACAAGTTTGAGTCCCGCTATCTCGATGGCCTCATCGGTCCATACCCGGATGCCAAGGATCTCTACATCGAGCGGTCGCCAATTCATCACACCGAACTTCTCAGCACCCCGCTTCTGCTCCTGCAGGGGAGTGAGGACGCTGTCGTGCCGGTCAACCAGGCCGACGGCATGGCCGCCGCGCTTCGCGCCAAAGGGATCCCGTTCGCCTACGTAGTGTTCGATGGCGAGCAACACGGCTTCCGTCGGGCGGAGAACATCAAGCGCGCCGCTGAGCTCGAGCTCTGGTTCTACGGCGAGATCCTTGGATTCGTACCGGCTGATGCCATCGAGCCGGGTCCGCTCGAGAACGCTTCGCCGCGGACCTGAGCCAGACCCCGAGCGCAACTGGCTCGACCGGGCCGACGGCGCGCACACTGGGCATGTGACCACCACCGTCAAGTCGAACGATCCGTGCTGGTGCGGTTCGGGGCGCAAGTTCAAACGCTGCCACAAGGCCAGCCAGGACACCGTGCGGGCCGGGCGCCTCTCGCCCCGCCGGACCGTTCCGGATGGCATCGTCCGTCCTGACTACGCCCACGGCGCCGAACCGCGGCGATGGGATGAGCCGCGGGTGAAGTCGCCGGAGATCATCGCGAAGATGCGGGTTGCCGGGCAGATGGCAGCCGAGGTCCTCCACCACACGGGCTCGTTCGTCGCACCCGGGGTGACAACCGACGCACTCGACCAGGCCTGTCATGAGGAGATCGTTCGGCGTGGCGCCTACCCGAGCCCGCTCGGCTACCGCGGTTATCCGAAGTCACTGTGCACCTCGGTCAACGAAGTGATCTGCCACGGGATCCCGGACGACCGCCCCCTGGCCGACGGCGACATCGTCAACCTCGACGTGACGGTGTTCGTCGACGGCGTGCACGGTGACACCAACGCCACGTTCCTCGTTGGCGAGGTCGATCCCGACAGCGGCCGCCTGGTGACGGTCACGCATGAGTGCCTTGAGCGTGCGATTGCCGAAGTTCGGCCGGGCCGTCCGTTCAACGTGATCGGGCGGGCCATCGAAGACCACGCCGGGGCCAACGGATACGGCGTCGTCCGATCCTTCGTTGGGCACGGCATCGGCGAGCAGTTCCACACCGACCTGCAGATCCCTCACTACTTCAACGCTGACTTCACTACGTTGATCGAGGAGGGCATGACCTTCACCATCGAGCCCATGATCACGATGGGCGACTGGCGGGCCAAGATGTGGTCAGACGGGTGGACCGCGGTGACGGCCGATCTGCGGAGGACGGCTCAGTTTGAACACACGTTGCTGGTGAGCGCCGATGGCGCCGAGGTGCTGACAGCTCCGCCGACCTGAGACGCTCTGGCGCTTCGTCACTACCCGATCGGCGGCCTGAGCGGCAGCGTCACCACAAATCGGTTTCCGCCATCGGGAGTCTCGGGGGCCAAGTCGAGGCTGCCCCCGTGGGCGACAGCGATCAGGCGCGAGATGTGCAGCCCGAGCCCAAGCCCGCGGTCACTCTTCGCTGCCTTCTGGAACGGTGCGAAAATCCTGGCCCGCACGTGTTCTTCGATCGGCTGACCTTCGTCGGCGACCTCGATCGTCACGGTCTCGTCGTGGGCGACGATGCGGAGATGGATCGGCGTCTCCTTTGGGGAGTGTTTGGCCGCATTGCTCACGAGGTTGGAGATCAGTTGTCCCACCCGGAGGCGATCGACGTCCGCGGTGACCTGCGTCGGCGCCTCGACTCGAACGTCACGAGGCTGGAGGAGCGGTCGCAGGTCGGCGATGGCGTCGGTGACGACGGCGTTCAGGTCGGTGAGCTCCCGCCGGATCGGCAACCCTGTCTCACTGATCTCGACCGTCTCGGCCAACCGCTCGATCATGGCGTTTAGCGTTCGCGCGTTGCGCAGCAGGGCACCACGCAGCTCATCGAGTTCGCTGTCGGACAGCCTCACTCGACGGTCAGCATCGATCAGCGTGGTGGCCACGCCGGTGATGACCGTCAGCGGTGTTCGCAACTCGTGCGCGAGTTCCCCGAGCACAAGGTGCATCTCGGTGCCCAGACCCTCGACCGGCATGACGACGGCTGACGTCTGGCGGTCGGTGATGTCGATGCAGATGCCCCGAATTCTGATGGGCGTGCCATGGCCGTCGCTGACCACCTCGCCCGTGGTGGCCAGCAGCCGGATCGTCCCGTCTGCCCGAACGATCCGCTCAGTGGTTTGGTAGGGCAGCAGCATCTCATACGACTTGCGATGCACCTCCATCACATGATCCCGGTCGTCCGGATGAACGAACCCGATGAAGCGCTCATAGCTGGCGTTGAACGACTGTGGCTCCTCGCCGTAGATGCGGTACAGCTCGTCGCTCCAGACGTTTTCGTCGGTCACGATGTTCCAGTCGTAGCTCCCGAGGTGAGCCATCTCTTGGGCCTTTAGCATTTGCTGGTGGCTGGCGCTAAGCGAGTCTTCGAGGTGACGACGACGGATGCCCGCGCCAACCGATCGGCGGCCACGGCGACGAGATCCCGGTCGACGTCGTCCCATACATCGTCGCCCTGCTGTCCAAACACGCCGACGATGCCGCGACCGCCTGGGAGGTCGAAGGCGGCAAGCAAGCCGGCTCCGAGTTGGTGAACCGTCAGGAGGCGGCTGTTCGCCAGCAACGGCACGTCGGCCAGATCAATCGTGCCCTCGCCGGTCTGCAGCGCGGGCACAACCTGGGGCACGACGTGTGGCTGCCAGCCCGTGCCGCTGACAAGGTGAAGCTCGCCGTCGGGGTCGGATGCCACGGTGAGAAAGACGCCGACGGCGCGGGCCTTGGTGGCTTTGACCAACGCTCTGACCGCATGCTCCAAGGCAACCTCTGTCGTTGTCGGCGCGAGCATTGCCCGACAGATCTCCGACTGGGCCAGCGATGCCGCTTCGAGCTTCTCGGTGTTGGCTGTCGGCACTTCGGGTCTCCTCGGATCAATGTCCCAGCGGCCCGGTGCGGATTCGCCGCCCCGATGGCTCTCTGAACGCAGCCCCCCCACAGTCGGTGGCCGCCAAGCCATGATCGCATCGGGTTAGGAGCGTTGGCCAACCTGACTAGTCATTGCCCGAGGATTAGGCGCGCCACGCCTAATCCTGACTACGGCGGGTAGCCCGTTCGGTCGCTTCAAATGGCCCACACACCACCGGATGGGCAGCCGATAGAACCTTTAGCGCCAGTCGGCGCGCGGGAGGGTCGATGTTCACGGAGCGGCGAGCGGAGGAAGCGGCGGTTCCGGCACTGGGGAGTAGCGCCGAGGCCGCGCTGCAGCGCCACCTCTCCGGGCGCACCGGCCTCCTCCTGCTGGCCATGAACGACGACGCCCGTATGGTCGCCGTGCCCGCGTCGTTGCCGGTCACCGGACACCATGTGTACGCGGGCTCATCGGCGATCGAGTCCGTGGTCGGGGATGACCAGGCGCTGGTGGTGGACGCGTGGGCCCGAGCCCAGCACAAAGCGGTCGTCCAAATCGGCGTTCGGCTTCATGCAAGCCCGGATCGGATCGCGCCGCTGACGTTCTTTGATCTTCGGGAGGACTGCGGGGTCCATGTCCTGGTACTTGACGACCCGGAACCGGAGCGGGTGCTCGAGCTGCTCAGCGTGAAGGTTCAAGCCAGGCATGGCGTCGCCCACGTCAAGCGGGATGCGGTCGCGGTCTTCCTCGAGGTTGACGAAGAGACGGTGGCGCTGCTCGGGTGGCCAGCCGCGGAGCTGCTGGGCAAGCGGACCCTCGATCTGGTGCACCCCGATGACGTGGAGCGCGCCGTCGTGAGCTGGATGTCGATGCGGGCCGGCGTCGACCCGGGGCGCATGCGGGCTCGTTATCGCCATGCGCGTGGTCACTACATCTGGGTCGAGGTGACGAACGACAACCGTCTGGATGAACCCGAGGCCTGCGTTGTCTCCGAGATGGTGGACATCTCGGCGGAGATGGCTGATCTGGATGCGATTCAGGAGCGGGAGCGGCAGCTCGAGCGGCTGGCAGAGGCCCTGCCGATAGGCATCTGCCACCTTCGTTTCGATCATCAGGTGGCGTACGCCAATCCGCCCCTCGTCGACCTGCTTGGCCCGGTCAGCGACGCCGCAGATTTGTTGGGTCGGGTTGTGGCCACCGACCGTGATGCGGCTGCCGATGCCATCGCCAACGCGTTCCGCGGCGAGGCGTCCACGCTCGAGGTTGGGCTCGCCGGACAGTCTGGTGATGAGTTCGTCGAGCGTCGTTGTGAGTTGACGTTGCGAACGATGACAGGCGACTCAGGTTCGGTCGAGGGGATCGTCGTGTGCGCGTCCGACGTGACGGATCGAAGTCGGATGCGCGCCGAGCTCGAACATCGGGCCAGTCACGACTCGCTGTCGGGCCTGCTGAATCGAGCCGCCACGCTATCCACGCTCCATTGGGCCCAGCGGGAGTACGGCGGCGTGACCGTCGCGTACATCGACGTCGATGGGCTCAAGACGATCAACGACGAACTCGGCCACGCCGCGGGCGATGAGATTCTGCAGGTGGTCGCGGCTCGCCTGCATGGTGCCACCAGAGCCAACGACCGGCTCGGGCGGGTTGGCGGCGACGAGTTCGTGATGATCTGCCCGCACGCAGGTGCCAGGGTCGACCCGGAC
>JBPCMH010000195.1:0-15166 GCA_051002495.1 Acidimicrobiales bacterium | reverse complement strand
CCGCCTACCTGCACTCGGTCATGGTGCAGGAACGCCGCGGCATGTTGCGGGTGTGGAACCTGTCGTTGCTCATCTCGACCTTCTCACTGACCATCCTCGGTACGTTCATCACCCGGTCAGGGGTCCTGCAGTCGGTGCATGCCTTCACGGAGTCCCCAGTGGGTCCGGCCATCCTCGGCTTCTTTGCCGTCACTGTCGTGGTCGGCGTCGGACTCATCGGCTGGCGGGGCGATCGTCTTCGCTCGCCGGGCGCCATCGACTCGCCGATCTCCCGAGAGGGCGCGTTCCTGGCGAACAACGTGCTCTTCGGTGCCTTCGCCTTCGTCGTGTTGCTCGGCACCGTCTTCCCGCTCGTGGTCGAAGCCTGGAACGGCCAGCGCATCTCGGTCGGCCGCCCATACTTCGACACCATGACGACCCCGATCGGGCTGACACTGCTGTTTCTCATGGCTGTCGCTCCGGTGCTGCCATGGAGAAAGGCGTCGGGGGAGCTGCTACGCACGCGCCTGTTGTGGCCGGCATGGGGTGGCACAGGAGCGCTTGTTCTGGCCGTCGCGGTCGGCGCCCGGGGTTGGGCGCCGGTGGCGACATTTGCGCTCGCCGGTTTCGCGGCTGGGTCGGCGATTCGACAGGTCGCCCTGGCCACCCGCCGGCAAGGGCTTCGGGGCTTTCTGGGCCGGACCAACGGCGGGATGATTGTCCACCTCGGCGTCATCTTGATCGCGGTCGCCTTCGCCGCCAGCCAGGCCTACGGCGTGCGGGGAGAGTTTCGCTTGGCCCCCGGCGAGTCGGCGTCCATTGGCGGGCATGAGGTCACCTACCTCGGCGCCGAGCGGGTGCAGTATCCCAACCGCACATCGGTCGAGGCGAGGGTGCGGGTCGACGGCGGACGCGTCTTTGAGCCCGCGCTGTCGACCTTCCCGTTTGCCAGCCAGGGAATCGGTACCCCCTCGGTCCGCACCGGGTTGACCGACGACGTCTACTTGACCCTGGTGGTGGCGCCCCGGGAAACCGGCGCGCCTGCGGTCATCGGGGTGAACATTCAGCCGTTGGTCCTGTGGCTCTGGATCGGTGGCGGTCTAATGGCCTTTGGGACTGTCCTGGCCGCGGTGCCGGGTCGACGTCGGCGTCCGACCGCGCCGACATCGGCGCCGGTGTCAGCCGACGACACGTTGGAGGGCGACGCCCTCGCGGTGGCCGCGGGCCGATGACCGAGAGCCCGGACACCGAGAGCCCGAACACCGAGAGCCCGACGCCCGCGGATGCGGTCGACCTGCCCGTTGGGGAGCCCGAGATCGTCAACTCGGACGGTGACGCCGCGCCCAGACGGGGGCGCACGGCGCGGTTGGCCGCAATAGCGGTTGGTGTGGTGCTTCTCGGGTTCGTTGCGCTGCTGGCAACAAGGGAGACCGCGCAGAGCACGGTGGCCCCGAGCCCGCTTGAGGGGAAGGTCGCTCCGTCGATCAGCCAGCCCGACCTCGACGGCGATCGGGTGACGATCGACGGCTTCCGCGGCAAGTGGGTGGTCGTCAACTTCTTCGCCACGTGGTGCGTGCCGTGTCAACGCGAGCATCCCGAGCTGCAGGCTTTCGTCGCCAACCACCCTGACGACGTCCAGGTGGTCGCCATCTTGTTCGACGACGAACCCGAGCGCGCCCGGCAGTTCTTCGAGCGCAACGGTGGTGACTGGCCGGTGCTGGTCGACCCAACGGGCCGGGTGGCGCTGGCGTACGGAGTCCGTGGACCGCCGGAGTCGTTCCTGATCACGCCGGAGGGTGTCGTGGCGGTGCGCATCGTCGGTGAAGTGAGCTCGGCCGGTCTGAGCAACCTGATCGCCGAAGGCAACCGACAACGCGAGGCCGTGAAGTGATGCGGCGGTGGTTGCCGTGGTTGGCCATGGTCGTGATCGCGGGAACAGCGTGGATGATCGCCATCACGGGGTCGGCTGTGCCAGCAACGGAAGCGGAGCGGGTGCGGGTGATCGCGTCTGAGGTGCGTTGCCCGACCTGTCAGGGGCTCTCCGCGTCTGAGTCCGATGCCAAGGCCGCGCAGGCCATACGTGAAGAGATCCGTGATCGTCTGGCCAAGGGGCAGACCGGGGATCAAATTCGCGGCTACTTGGTGAGTGCATATGGCGACGACATCCTGCTTCGGCCTAGGGCGTCCGGCATCAGTGGCTTGGTGTGGGCGCTGCCGGTCGCCGCGTTGGTCGCTGCGCTCGCCGGACTGATCGCGGTGTTCACCCGCTGGAGGCGGCAGGGCGAGCTCCGGCAGGCCACTGACGAGGACCGCCGGCTTGTGGAGGAAGCGCTGCGCTTGTGAGCGACGAACTCATCGATGAGCGCGAGCATCTGCTGGCGTCGCTTCGCGATCTGGACGCTGAGCTGGCCGCCGGCGATATCGACCCGTCCGACTACGCCGCGCTCCGTGATAGCTACACCGCACGGACCGCCGAGGTGCTTCGCCTGCTTGAGCACGAGGACCGTTCGATGCCATCGAGGCCTTCGGCGACGGCGGTTCGGGCCATGCCCAGACTCCGCTGGCGCACCGCGGCCGTCGTGCTTGCCGTGGGGCTGGCGTCGGCTGGGGCCGGATTGCTCATGGCCAACAGCGCCGGGGAGCGACTTCCTGGAGACGAAGCCACCGGCAACATCACCAGGAACGCGACCGATCGTATTTCCCAAGCCCAGGCGCTGGTGACCGGAGGCCGCATCCTTGATGCCATACGCGTGTACGACGAGGTGCTCAAGGATGATCCCGACCAGCCCGTCGCGCTCGCGCAACGCGGGTGGCTCGTGAGCCGGGCTGGGCTGGCCGATGACGGCCTCGCCACCATCGAACGGGCCATCGCCATCGACCCTCGCTATCCCGACGCCTGGTTCTTCAAAGCGATGATCTTGTGGCGGCTCAAGGACGACAAGGCAGGAGCGCGAGCCGCGTTCGAAGAGCTGCTCGCGCTGGATCCACCGGCGGAGCTGGCGGATTTCGTCCGCACGCAGGCTCTCCCCGAGCTGGAGACCCAGTCGTGATCCTCTGTATGGCTAACAAGACGAGGGCGCTGTCGGTGTTGTTGCTCGACGACGCCAGGGTGAGGACTTCCCACAGAATCGGTGTCGGCGGTGTCTGAGGCTGGTGCGGGCCGTCGAGGGGTCGTCATTGGTCTGGTCGTGCTTCTTCTTGCATCCGCGGGCCTGGGAGCGCTCATTCTGACCGGCGCGGTTGGGGACGGTGATGGTGATTCCGCTTCGCCTAGGTCGACGCTTACCACCAACGCGACGCCTCGGTCGTCAACCTCGACCAGCACGACGATCCTGGAGCAAGGTGAGGGCGCGGTCATCGCGGTCAACGCCGCCGGTGAGGTCGTGCTGCTCGACGCCGACAGTGGCGCGCAGCGGTTCGTGCTGCTCGACGGCATCGACGTCAGCGACCCGGCGAAGAACGGAATCACCCTTGCGCCCGCCGATGGCGTGGCCTATGTCGTGAAACCGGCCCAGTCGATCGTCGACTCTGAGATCCTGCGTGTGCCGATCGCCAGAGGCCAGCCGTCGACGACGATCGCCAAGGGACTCGCTCCCGCGGTCAGCCCCGATGGGACCAGCCTCGCATATGTGCAGGTTGTGTCGTCCGACGGCCGGTTGAAGCCCGCCGTTGTCATCAGAGACCTGGTGACGGGCAAGGAGCAGCGCTTCGCGCCGAGTGAGTCGAACGCGCCGTCGATCTTCATCTCGGACGTGGCTTGGAGCCCGAGTGGCAACTCGGTGCTCTTCATCGCGGGCGAGGTGCAATCGGGGCTGTTCAGCCTTGACCCAACCAAGGCCACCACGCTCGACGACGCGAAGCGCCTCGGGCCCGAGGTCATTCCCGGTGAGGAGCAGTCGTGGTTCGCCGTGACGCCATTCGGCGGTCGCCTGGCGGTGGGCGAGCGCGTCGGCGAACGGCGAAGCGCCACCTATCGGGTGATCGAGGTCGATTTGGCTGGCTCGCCGCAGGGGTCGTTGCTCGAGGCCACGGACCGGTTCTTCCGCATCGACGCCCGGACGGGCGGGGGCGTGCTGCTGTTCGTGGCCGAGGTGCGGCCAGAGGGCGGCCGACTCCTTCGGGCCCGGCCCGGATCGGCGCCAGAAGAGATCGCCACCGGCATCATCGTGGCGACCTGGTAGCCCGACCTCAGCTGCGCAAGCCCCGGAGCCGGGAGATCACCATCGGGAAGGCTGCGGCGAATGCTTCGGCGTCGGCCGAGGTGCTGTTCCAGCCCACGCTGATTCGCAGCGACCGTTCGGCTTCGACGCCCATGGCCAGGAGCACCGGCGATGGTTCGAGCGACTCTGATGAGCACGCGCTTCCCGAATGAGCCGCGATGCCTGCCTGATCGAGCCCCAGCAGGACGGCCTCGGCTTCGACGCCATCGACGCCGACGCAGACCAGGTGCGGCAGTCGCCGGATCGGGTCGCCGTAGGCCACGACGCCCGGCACCTCCAATGCCGAGGCCAAGAGCCGCTCGGTGAGACCCGACGTAATGCGTTGGAAGTCGGTCAGTTGGGCGGCTGCAGCCTCGGCGGCCGCTCCCATCCCGACCATCGCGACGACGTTCTCCATCCCGCCACGGCGCGCCCGCTCTTGCTCGCCACCGACCATCAAGGGCGGCACGCGGAGGCCACGGCGGATGACGAGTGCTCCGGTACCGGGCGGTCCGCCAAACTTGTGGCCGCTGACCGACACTAGGTCGGCCCCGAGGTCGGCGAAGGCGAAGTCGATGCTGCCGACAGCCTGGGCCGCGTCGACGTGCACCAAGGCCCCATGTTGGGCCGCTAACTCGGCGATCTCGGCCACCGGTTGGATGGTGCCGACCTCGTGGTTAGCCATCTGCACGTTTATGAGGGCGACATCATCGACCTCTTGCAACACGGCGCGGACGCTCTCCGTCTCGATGCGGGCGTGTTCGTCAACCGCGGCTCGCAGGCGTCGGTGCCGCTCGCTCGCGGCCGACACCGCGGAGTGCTCGACGTCGGCGGCGACGACCGGGGCTGCGGTTGCTGGCTGACCGGTCGCATCAGCCCAGCGAGCAGCCGCCCCGGTGATCGCGGCGTTGATCGATTCGGTGGCGCCGCTCGTCAGGACCACCTCACGCGGCCTGCACCCGAGCAGCCCGGCGACCTGTTCTCTGGCTTGTTCGAGGATGGCCCGGCTCATGCGCCCCTCGGTGTGCACCCGTCCGGGATCGGCGACGAGGCCCTGTTGGAGCATCTCGATCATGGCGTCGCGGGCCTCTGGGCGCAGCGGCGCGGTCGACGCGTAGTCGAGGTAGTGGCGGCTCACGTGCGGCTGGCAGCCACGACGGTGACGCAGGAGTCGTCGCCGAGGGCTCGGCTCGACTCGGTCGCTGGGTCGGCGTCGCCGTAGAGGCCGGCGAGCATCCCTCGGACTAACCCACGGTCGACGGCGCAGATGACCGGGTTGGCGCTGGCCGCTTCACCGAACGGGCAGTGCTCGTTGATGATGGCTAGTGAGCCGTCGCCCCTGGCTTCTGCGTGGGCGGCGAAGCCGTGCGCGGTGAACGCATCGGCCACCGCGTGCATGGCCGACTCTCGCGACCGCCCCTGATCGCCTGGCGACATCTGCTCGGCGAGGCGGCGACCGTATTCTTCGCCGACGTCCTCAGCCATCGATTCCGCATCGGCCGGGGGCAGCATGGCGAGCGATCGGGCCAGCAGGTGCACGAGCAGGTCGTCGCGTCGGGCCGGGAACTCGAGCTGCGAGCCAGCCGCGGCCGCGTAGTGCTTCGATGGCCGGCCGGCCCCGCCGTTTTCGCTGCGTTCGACGTGAACCGTCAGATAACCGCCGGCGGCGAGCTTGTCGAGGTGGTGTCGGGCCACGTTGGGATGTAGCCCAAACTGCTCGGCCACTGCCGCTGCCGTGACCCCCCGTTCGGACTCCCGGGCAAAGAGGTAGATCTCCCGTCTGGTGGGGTCGCCGAACGCGGTCGTGACCGCCGCCACCATGGCCGAGAACTCGTCGCTCTGGAGCGCTCCACTATGAGGTTGCCGGTCCACGCTTGTATTCTACCTATTGCGATAGGGGAAATTCCCTGTCCCGCCTGGATCGGTCCTACCGGTCTCGGCCGTAATAGCCGTCCCACCACCCGAAAGGCACCCCCGGATGCCCGTCACCCGCGAGCAGGTCGTCGACGCCCTGCGCCCCGTGCAGGACCCCGAACTCAACCGCAGCATCGTCGATCTCGACATGGTGCGCGACGTCGCTATCGACGGCGGCAAGATCGGGGTGACCATCGCCCTCACCGTGGCTGGGTGTCCGCTCCGGGCTGAGATCACCAAGCGGGTCACCGACGCCGTGCAGCCGATCGATGGTGTCGACTCCGTTGCCGTCGACATGACCGTGATGACCGACGACGAGCGTGCGGCCCTTCGCGAGAAGTTGCAGGGCGACGGTGGTCATGCGGGCCACGACCATGCTGGCCATGATCACGCCCAAGGCGCGCAGACCCCGGCCCGTCCGATTCAGTTCAACGAGCCCGGCTCGAAGACCAGGGTGCTCGGCATCTCGTCCGGAAAGGGCGGTGTGGGCAAGTCGTCGGTGACGGTGAACACCGCGGTCGCGCTGGCTCGGCTCGGCTACGACGTCGCCATCTTCGATGCCGATGTGTACGGCTTCTCCATCCCGAAGATGATGGGCATCGACCAGGAGCCGGTCGTGATCGACGGCATGGTCGTGCCACCCGTCGCCCACGGCGTCAAGGTGTTCTCCATGGGCTTCCTGGTGGATGACGACGTGCCGGTGATCTGGCGCGGCCCCATGCTCCACAAGTACCTCCAGCAGTTCCTCACCGACGTCTTCTGGGGCGAACCTGATTTCCTGCTCGTCGACATGCCGCCTGGCACCGGCGACGTCGCTCTTTCGATGGCCCAGTACCTGCCGAGGGCGGAGATCTTCGTGGTCACCACTCCGCAGGCCGCGGCCCAGCGGGTGGCCCAACGGTCGGGCGCCATGGCCACCAAGTTGAACCTCCCACTGCGGGGTGTCATCGAGAACATGAGTTGGTTCACCGGCGATGACGGCAAGCGATACGAGATCTTCGGCTCGGGCGGCGGGAGCGCGTTGTCAGCTGATCTCGGGGTGCCGCTGCTGGGCCAGGTGCCTCTGGTGCCCGCGCTTCGAGAGGGTGGCGACGACGGCACACCGGTGATGGTCTCCGACCCCGAGGGCGAGGCTGCCAGCGCGTTCGTCGCGCTGGCCAAGGCCATCGACGAGCACGCGCCAAAACAAGTGTTCAGGCCTGAGCTCACCATCCGCTGAGCCACCCCGGCTGGTTTCGGCGGCGAGCCAACTGCTTGCTACGTTCCGGTCTGGATTCGGGCGAATGTCCCTAATCCAGGAACCGGACGGGAGGCTCCACAGAGTGACGAAGCGATGGTTGGTCGCGGTAACGGTGGTGATGGCGCTGGTGGCCAGTGCGTGCGGGAGCGATGATTCGCCGGTGGCCGATCCCAAGCCGAAAGCAGACGACGCGGCGAGCGTTTCCGTCAGGGCGCCGAACGATGGGGCGACTGTTGCCCGTCGATTTGATGTGGCGATGTTAGCGACGAACTTCACGGTTGAGCCGGCTGGCGAGGTCTCTGACGGACACGGTCACCTGCACGTCATGATCGACACGCCGTGCGTTGCTGTAGGTGAGGTTGTTCCGAAGGACACGCAGCACCTGCACTTCGGCAAGGGTCAGAGCAGCACCCAGCTGTTCCTGGAGGCTGGCAAGCACAAGCTGTGTCTGCAGGCCGCCGACGGCGTCCACACTGCCCTTGACCTCACCGATGAGATCTCGGTCACCGTCGACTCCACCCTTCCGTTCGTGTCCCTCGGCGTTCCCGCGGGCGAGACGGTGACGAGCCCGGTGAGCCTTACGATGACCGCGGAGAACGTGAAGGTGGCTCCGGCTGGCACCGTGGAAGAAGGGTCGGGCCATTTCCACGTGATGATTGACACCGCATGCGTGGCCGAGGGCGAGGTCGTCCCCAAGGACGACCAGCACGTTCACCTCGGCGACGGGAGTGCAGCAAAGGAACTCGGGCTCGCCGCTGGTGAGCACACGCTGTGCCTCCAGTTGGCCGACGGCGCCCATGTGGCGCTGCCGCTGACCCATAAGGTGACCATCACCGTCGCCTGATTGAGGTTGTTGTCCCCGGCGGGTCTGCCCGCCGGGGACGATGGTGGCCCGGCGTTCGATTCAGTGCTCTCGCGGCGCTCGCGTCGCTCGCGTCGCGGTCAGCCCGCCGACGTTTGAGACCATGAACGGGATCACATAGTTGGCGGCAATCCGGAGCCACGTCCCGACATCGGGGCTGCCGTCGAGCAGCACATGCAACTGGTTCACCAGCGAGAGCAATGTGCCGACGACGACGGCGATTGTGATCGTTCTCCGCAGGTAGGCAGTTTGGAAACAGAAGCGCATCGCCTCGCCTGGCGTCGACCAGGTGGACGTTCGCAGACTTCCCGTCACTGTCGGCCCCCAAAGTCGGCTTGAACGGCCACACCCTAGAACGGGTGGCTGGCGGCCCGCACGGTGTTAGGGACCACGAAGTCGCGGCCCCTTAGGCGCGAAGGGCGAACCCGGCGGGCAGGTCGGCGGCGCGCCAGCCCAGATGGGCGACCGCCTGTGAGCAAGCGAACCGGTCGGTCATGCCGGCAACATAGGTCACCGCATCCCGCACGGCCTCGGCGCTCCCGCGAGCCGGGCGGACACCGCCCAGGCTCAGCT
The DNA here is from genome assembly GCA_051002495.1 of Acidimicrobiales bacterium. Taxonomy (GTDB): domain Bacteria; phylum Actinomycetota; class Acidimicrobiia; order Acidimicrobiales; family CADCTF01; genus JBPCMH01. Next base: position 6,399 of record JBPCMH010000195.1, on the reverse strand, counting down.
CGCTGAGCGGCAGGGTGGATGGCTGGTCGGCGTAGAAGTCAACGAGCGCGCGCAAGACCCTGATGACCGCGTCTCCCTCGGCGACCGACGCAGGACGCATGTAGATCCGCTCGTAGTTGAACTGCCGGAAGGCGCCCAGCGCCTCGGCCATGTCCGGCGACATGCCGATCTCGCCTTGGTTGGAGGCGGTGGCGACGACCGCGGCGATCAGCGCGTTCAGTTGTTCGCGGCGCTGGCGACCGCATCGCTCCTGCACTAGCGGCGGGAGGTCGTCCGGGGTCACCACGCCGGCCAACACCGCATCTTCAAAGTCGTGGCACACGTAGGCGATGCGATCGGCCCACGACACCACCTCGCCTTCGGGCGTGTTCGGCGATGGCCGCGACCACGAGTGGTTCCGGATCCCGTCGAGGGTCTCGGTACACAGGTTGAGCGGGGCGAGCACCACATCGGCGCCCCACACGGCATGGTTGTAGCCGCCGGGCAAGTAGACGGAGAACGCGTCCTCGCTGGCGTGCCCGCCAGGGCCGTGACCGCAGTCGTGGCCAAGGGCGATGGCTTCGGTCAGGGCCAGGTTGAGCCGGCAGGCCTTGGCGATCCCCACCGCGACCTGGGCCACCTCGAGCGCGTGGGTCAGCCGGGTGCGCTGGTGATCGTCGGGGAAGACGAAGACCTGGGTTTTGCCGGCCAGGCGGCGGAATGCCGTGCCGTGGACGACGCGGTCGCGATCGCGCTCGAAGCATGTCCGCTGCCGGTCGGGTTCCTCTGCCCGCTCCCGTGAGCCGGCGCCCCGAGCCCGAGTCGCCCCTGGAGCCAAGAATGCGTCCTCGGCATCCTCCCGGGCGGCACGATCCGCGACCGCCACGGGGCCAACCTTGGCCTGGCTGTCGGCATGGGCCCGCACCACCGATCCGTCTCGATGGCCGCCCATTGTTCCGGCCCACTCCTCGTTGCGGTCGGGCTGGCCACCACCATCGGAACTCATCACATCCGAGGGTACCGACCATCGGTGACGCGGCCGATCCGAGGTTAAGAACCCGGCCGCCCCAACGCTGACCTCGGCGCGGCTGACTGCCGATACCGCACCGGCAGCCACTAGAAACACTTGCGTGCTTGCGTACCTCTCCTACGACCCGATCGTACTTCTGAACCTCGGGCCGCTCCAGGTTTCGCCCCACGGGATTGGGATCGCGGTCGGCTTCCTCCTGGGTGTCCAGTTGTTCATGCCAGAGGCCAAGAGGAAGGGCATCACCGAAGAGCAGGTGTATCAAATCGCGTTCAGGGCCGCGGTTGGGTCGCTGATCGGCACCAGGCTGGCCTATGTCATCAACCACATTGGTGACTACACCTCGGATCCGCTGGCCATCTTCCGGATCTGGGAGGGCGGCATCTCGCTGCTCGGCGGCATCTTTGGGGCGATCATCGCGTGCCTTCCTCTGGCCCGGAAGCTCGGTGTCAACGCGTGGAAGGGTCTCGACGCGGCCGCTCCCGGGGTTGCCATCGGCATCATCGCCGGCCGCATCGGTGACCTCGTCGTCGGCGACCACCTCGGTAAGCCGACCACGTTCTTCATGGGTTATGTGTGCCCCAGTGCGGAGACGGCGTCACCGTGCACCGCGCCGATCGGTCAGGCGGTGCATCAGACCGCCCTTTACGACCTCCTCCTGACGATTGCCCTGCTCGGCGTGCTGCTCCTGCTGCGCCGAAAGCCCCGGTTCGACGGGTTCATCATCGTGGTCTTCGGCGCCTGGTACGGGGTTGCCCGCTTGATTGAGGACTTCCTTCGTGAGGACCTGAGGCGTTTTGGGCTTACCGGCAGTCAATGGACAGCACTGGCCACGTTGTTGGTGGCCGGATCCTGGTTGCTTTTCGTACGCCGCACGCCGAAGTGGGGGCGATGGGACGATGGCAGCCGGACGGAGGCCGTCGAGGCGCCGCCTACGATGGCAAGCGGTCCGCCGCCCGCTGATGGGCCGTCCCCCGATCGAGAGGAGTGACCGATGGAGCTACGCATCGGAGTCATGAACGCCCCGAAGGAGATCGTCCTCGACATCGACGACGACAAGAAGACCTCCGACAAAGTGGCCAAGGACGTCGAGGCAGCCATCGCCGCAGCGGGCGTCCTCTGGGTGGAGGACAGCCGCGGGCGTCGTGTCGCAGTCCCGGCCGATCGGCTCGCCTACGTGGAGTTCGGCTCTCCGGATGACCACCGGGTGGGCTTCGGAGTCGGCTGACCCACTGATGGGCGACCTCCTCGACCGTCGCCTGCTGTTCGTCACCGGCAAGGGCGGGGTCGGCAAGACAACCGCAGCGGCTGCATTGGCGCTCCTCGCCGCGTCGCGGGGCAAGCGAACTCTCGTGGGCGAAGTTGACGCGAAGGGCAACCTGGCCGACTTCTACTCAACCGAGCCGACCAACTTCACCCCTCGGCAGATCCAGCCCGGGCTCTTCGCGCTTTCGATGGACACCGAAGAGTCGTTGAAGGAGTACCTGAGCCTTCAACTCAAGCTGCCGATGATGGCCAGAATCGGTCCGCTGGCCAAGGTGTTCGAGTTCGTGGCTACCGCCGCCCCGGGTATCAAAGAGGTGCTGACGATCGGCAAGTTCCTCTGGGAAGTGCGAGAGGACAACTACGACCTGGTGGTAGTGGATGCTGCCCCAACCGGCCACGTCATCGGCCAGTTGGCCGCGCCGCAAGCCATCAACGAGTTGGTCTCGGTCGGCTTGATTCGCCAGCAGACCGACTGGATGATCGACATGCTCTCCGATCGCGATCGCACCGGTCTGTGCATCGTGGCGACGCCGGAGGAGATGCCCGTAAACGAGACCATCGAGTTGGCCGGTCGGATCACCACCGAGACCGACGTCGACCTCTCCGCCGTGATCGTCAATCGGGTGCTCCCCGAGCTGTTCGGACGGGGCGAAGAGGAGGTCTTCGAGGCCTTCGACTCTGACGCCGGACGCAAGGCACTGACCGGTGAGCTCGGCGACGAGGCCGGGCTCATCCTCGATGCCGCCCAGCTCGCGGTGAACCTCCGTCGGACCCGGGCAGAGCATTTGGCCCGGCTGCGGTCGTCGATCGGGGGATCGGTCCCGTTGCTGTACGTGCCTGAGTTGTTCAGCCGCTCCCACGGCCTCCGGTCGACCCGCCTGGTGGCCGATGCGCTCAGCGAGGAGTTGGGCTACTGATGGCTCGCCTGTCCCGCCCAGACCCCCCTGCGGCCCTTGACCAACTGCTCGCAGCCAAGGAGGTGGCCGTGTTCGCCGGCTCTGGCGGTGTCGGCAAGACCACCACCGCGGCCGCCGCCGCGGCCATGGTCGCCGTGCACCAGGGCGGCAAGGTGCTGGTGCTCACCGTCGACCCTGCCCGCCGGCTGGCCAACGCCCTCGGCATCGAGGTCTTCGGCAACGTCGAGAAGCAGGTGCCAGCGGAGACCTTCGCCGAGGCCGGCGTCACGCCCCGCGGCGAGTTGTGGGCAGCCATGCTCGACACCAAGCAGTCGTGGGACGACCTCGTGGTCCGCCACGCCCCCGATCAGGCCACCGCGAAACGCATCCTCGACAACCCGCTCTATCAGAACATCTCCGGCAAGTTCATCCAGAGCCACGAGTACATCGCCATGGAGCGGCTGTATGAACTGCACAGCGACGGTAACTACGACCTGATCATCGTCGACACCCCGCCGACCAGGAACGCCATCGACTTTCTCCGGGCGCCCGAGCGGATGGCCGACTTCTTCTCCAGCCGCTTCTTGCGCATCCTCACCGCACCGGCTCGGTCGCGGGTCATCAACCTGGCGACCAAGCCGTTCTACCAAGTGGCCGACCGCATCCTGGGCTCGCAGTTCCTCGAGGACATCTCGGAGTTCTTCATCCTGTTCCAGACCATGTACGACGGCTTCGTTGAGCGGGCCCAGGCCGTCACCAGGCTCCTGCACGACAAGCGGACGACCTTCGTCGTGGTCACCACCCTCGAGGCTGCTCCTGCCCATGAGGCGTCGTTCTTCATCGACGCGCTGGCGGCAGAGAAGTTTCACCTCGGCGCGCTGGTGCTCAACAAGGTGCTGCCGGCGTCGTTGCTCGACGATCGGGCCAACGCGCTGGCCGAGCGGTTGGTGGCCACCGCGGGCGACGTTGCCGGCCGCCTCCCGGGCGATCTGGGCGACGCCGAGCAGGTTGAGCGGGTGCTCACGGAAGTGGCTGAAAGCTTTCTCCGGTTCCATGTGGTGGCCAAGCGCGAGGCCGAGCAACAACTCGAGCTGGCCAAGGACGCCGACGTGGTCGCGTCCGTGCCCTACTTCGAGTCCGACATCCACGATCTCACGGGCCTGCTGCGCCTTGGGTCAGCCATCTGGTCGTAGTCGTCTGGTCACGTGACGTCTGGTTGCGAACGCGATGAGGGGCGCCGCAATGGGCGCCCCTCGATCGTGTTCTGGCCAAGATGATTACGCAGGCGGGACGGCGGCGAAGCCCACGATGGGGGCGTTCAGCGCCTGTCCGGTGAAGTCGCCGAGGGCGTCGGCATCACCGAAGTTGAATACTGAGCCCTTGGTGTCGACCACCCAGTAGCCAAGACCGCTCGGGGTCGAGCCGAAGGCGATGACCGGCGAGGTGCTCCGGCCCGCGGCTGACCCGGTGAACGGTGCGCTGCCGAAGTTGAACACGCCTCCGTCACGGGCGACGAGCCAATACCCGCTGCCATCGCCGAACACGGCCATCCCGCTGACCGGCTCGTTGAGCGCGGTGCCGCCCATCGAGCCGTGGAAGACCGCGTCGCCGAAGGAGAAGATGCCGCCGTCCGAGGCCACCATCCAATACCCGCTGCCCGCCGGTGACGCGGCCATGCCGACAACCGGGGCATTCAGGGTGAGGTCTCCGGTCGAGCCGTAGAAGGTGGCGTTTCCGAAGGAGAAGATGCCGCCGTCAGAGGCGAACAGCCAATAGCCCTCGCCGGTGGTGGTGCCGACGATGCCGATCACCGGTGCGCGGAGTGGCGTGCCGCCCATCGAGCCCATGAAGCGGGCGTTGCCGAAGGCGAAGACGCCACCGTCACGGGCGACCAGCCAGTAGCCGTTGCCTCCCGGTGTGTGGGCGATGCCGACGATGGGGGAGTTGAGGCTGGTGCCGCCCATCGAGCCGTGGAACCTCGACGTGCCGAAGGTGAAGATGCCGCCGTCACCACCGACCAGGGTGTAGCCCTGGTTGGTGACAACCGTCAGGCAGTTGCCACAGCTGGTGCTCCGGCCGGTTGGGTTCGACACCGTCAGCGACCGGGCAGTGCGGGCCGCGTCCTGTGCCACCTGGAGGGTGAGCCGGATCTCGGTACTCGACACATACAGCACCTGGGTGACCGAGACCTTCGTGCCGGACACGGCAGCTGATGCGCCCGAGCGGAAGTTGACACCATTGACGGTCACCGTGCGGCTGCCACCGGCTGCCACCGACGACGGGCTGACGCTCGTGATGAGCGGCTCGGTCTCGAACTGGTAGGTGAAGCCCGACGACGCGGCGGACGGGTTGCCGACCGGATCGGTCGACGTCGCCGTGAACTTGTGGGCTCCGTCGTTGGCCAGGGTGAAGTCGGTCGTCCCGTCGTTGAACGAGACGCTGGTGGCGCTGCCGGGAACAACCTTGGCTGGGCCGACCTGCACCCCGCCATCGAAGAGACGGGCGGTGTCACCGGCCACCAGACCACCGATGATCACCTTGGGGCTCGGGTTGGTGCCGGTGGTGGGCGATGTGGTCGCTCCGTTGACCGACGTGATCGACGGGGCCGCGGGTGGTGTCGTATCGAGGTTGTAGTTGAACGGACTGGACGGCGCGCTGGTGTTGCCAGCCGGGTCGGTCGACTTCGCCGTGAGGATGTGGTTGCCGTCGGCTCCCAGCGGGTCCGTGGCGGGGATCGTGACCGAGGTTGCCGCACCAGGCACGACCATCGAGGCGACCTGCGTCGTCCCGTCGAAGACGGTGACGGTGTCGCCAGCCGTCACGCCGTTGACCATGACCGACGGAGTGGGGTCGTTCCCTGATGCCGGGCTGGTGGTCCCGTTGACCAACGCGATGCTTGGTGCGGCAGGCGGGGTGTCGTCGACGGTGAAGGTCCACGACTCGGCAGGCGTCTTGGTATTGCCAGCCAGGTCGGTTGCCGTCGCGGTCGCCGTGTACGCGCCGGTGGTGAGCGGGTTGGTCGGGGTGAAGGTCAGCGTCCGCTTATCGCCGCTGAGCGTCGACGAACCCGCCACCGCCGTGTTTGTCGAGTCCTTGAGCGACAGGGTCGACGAACCGGCTAGGTCTTCGCCGAAGGTGGCCGTCACCGTTCCCGGTGGCTGCACGACTGCTCCCGCCTGCGGGGACTTGGTCGAGATGGTCGGTGCGACCTGGTCGAGGGTGTAGGAGAAC
>JBPCMH010000194.1:0-12337 GCA_051002495.1 Acidimicrobiales bacterium | reverse complement strand
CAGGAACACCAGCACCTGCTGGATCGAGAACGCTGTGCCACGGCGGGCGACGGGGTAGTAGTCGGCCAGCAGGCTGGCGGCCGCAGGCTCGGTGATCGCTTGGCCAAATCCGAGCGCACCGCGGATGGCGACCAGCGAGGCGTAGTTGGGGGCGGCCGCGGTGAGCGCGGTGATGCCCGACCACGCGATGACGGTGTGACCGATGGTCCGGGTGCGGTTCCACCGGTCGGCGAGATAGCCGGCAGGAACGCTGATCAGGCCGTTTACGAGGACGAACGCGGCCAGGAGCACACCAACTTGGGTGTCGCTGAGGTTGAGGTCTCTGGCTATGGTGTTTTGGGCCCCGCGCACGATGTTTTGATCGATCTGATCGATCATGATGACGAAGCCGAGGATCCACATCGGCCAGTTCGAAACCGGCCGCGGCGCCGTTCCACCGTCCGGCGCGGCGGCCGGCGTGGCGTTGTCGGTCGCCGGTGCGCCGTCGTTGTCCCCAACCGGTTCATTCATGGCCAGCAGTCTGACCTCGCGCGGGCCGCGGAGGCCAGTCTGAACAGCAGTCAGTCGATGCGGGTGACCGATGCCCCGGCTGAGGGTGCGACGACCCACGAGCGCTCGCCCAGGTCTGCTGGCAGCGACACGTCGGGCTCGGTCAGCGCGATGACGCATCCGCCGAAGCCAGCGCCTGTCATGCGGGAACCATGAACGCCTGGGATGGCTCGGAGCGCGCTCGTCAGCTCGTCCATCTCGCGGGTGGAGACCTCGTAGTCTTCGCGCAAACTGCGGTGGCTCTCGTTCATGAGCCGGCCCATCGCCGCCAGGTCGCCGTCGGCGAGCGCGTCCGCCGCAGCAAGGACGCGTTCGTTCTCGGTGACGATGTGCCGAGCCCGCCGACGGAGATCGTCGTGGGCGATCATCTCGACGTCGCGAATCGTCACGTCCCGCAGGTTTCCGATCAGCGCGGCCGCCTCATCGGCCTGGGCCTTTCGGACGCCGTAGTTGGACGAGGCAAGCGTGCGATGGATCCCGGAGTCGATCACGACGATCTGAGCTCCTTCCGGCACCGGCACTGGCCTGACCTCGTGGCTGCGGCAATCGATCAGCAGTGCGCAGCCGTGCACGCCCGATGCAGACGCCAGTTGGTCCATGATCCCGCAAGGCACACCTGTGGCGAGGTGCTCAGCCTGCTGGCAGATGAGGGCCAGTTCGAGCGGGTTACCTTCGAAGCCGAGGGCTAGGGCGGTGGCCAACGTCAACGATGCGCTCGACGACAGCCCGGCCCCGATGGGAAGTGTCGACCGGACGAAGCCGCGCCCTCCCACCTCCGGTCGCATCATGTAGGCAACCGCCGCGATGTAGCGGGCCCAGGACGGGAGTACCTGGCTGGGTTCGATCAGGTGATCCAGATCGAGGAAGACAGGCTCCTCATCGGCGTCGGAGATGAGCTCGATCCACGGCACGCCCGGCTCCATCTCAATGGTTGTTCCGAGGTCAATAGCCATCGGGAGCACGAGGCCGTCGGCGTAGTCGGTGTGGTCGCCGATGAGGTTCACCCGGCCAGGCGCCTGGGCCAGCAACTTCATAGGGACAGCCGCGTCATAAGACCCGCAATCTATCGGCCGCACCGATGTGCGGAAGCATCACGTGGTGCCGAGATCAGCCCTGATGCCAGCGGGGCCGTCCATGTCCCACGCGACCGTGAGCGCGCTCCCCGCAGCCGACCGCACGATGAGCGGATCGGTGAACGGGTCAACGATGTCGAGCGGTGTGTCGAGGTCAGCTCGCACGGCCCGAAGCGCGTCGAGTAGGCCCCACTCCGATTCGGTGTACAGGGCAAGGTCGTCGGATAGCACGGTAAAGCCGCCGACGCCCGCGATCACCGACGTGAGGTATGAGCGTTCGCTGGGCGAGAGATTGGTGTCGCTGGGGCGGAGCAAGAGGCAGTCGGGGTCGTTGATAAAGACCCGACGGTGGAGCGGAGCGCGGAGCACCGATCCCTTGATCGCGTTGAGCGCCGATGGGGCGCAGTCTTCGAAGCCCGGCCACGCCCGGTCGGCCTCCCAGTACGGGGCGACGTCGGCGGAGACGCGCATGGCGTCCACCACGCCGACGGCCGGCCCGAACGGGCAGCAGCAGCCCAGCAGAAAGGAGTCGCCGATGCCATCGCGTACTGCGTCGAGACCGGCCCGGAGCACCTCGGCTCGCGTCAAGCGGTTGTTGTAGCGATCTCCGGGCAGTGACGCCGAGAAGCAGAAGTCGATCTTGTGATAGCCGTAGCCCTGCGAGGTGAGGGCGTCATAGGTTTGGCGCAGGTGCTCGAGCACCGCGGGGTTGCTCGTGTCGAGCGAGCGGGCCCACCCGCCCCACGCGTCGTTTTGCATCGCCTTGGCCGGGTGGCCGCTGTGGTGTTTCACGATCCATTCGGGGTGATCGGCGGCCAGGCGGCTGTTGTCGGATGCCAGGAAAGGCGCGGTCCAGATGCCCGCTTGGAGCCCGACGGCGGAGATTTCGCCTGCCAGCCCCTGCATGGAGTCGTCCCACCCAGGCGCGGTCTGCAACCAGTCTCCGATCGCGGCCTGGTAGCCGTCGTCGATCTGCACCAGGTCGAAGCCGTGAGCGGCCGCGAGGGCGAGGTTTCGGCGAATGTCTTCGGCCGTGACGTCGCCGAAGAACTGGTACCAGGAACACCATCCGACCGGAGCAGGAGCTTTGACCCTCGCACTCGAGTGCTGTCCCCAGTGGTCGGCGAACTCCGAATACAACGGACCGGGCGGTCCATCAGCCAGCCAGAGCGGCTCCAAAGGGCGAGCGACCCCCGGATCGAGGGGAACGCCGTCGAGGTGAGCGGTGGCGACGACGCCAACTGGCCCTGCGGTCACCGTGCCGAAGTGCGAAGCCCCGCCAAGAAAACCGACCACCCCGAGCTCGGTGATCAGGAACTGATCGCCGGTGACCGTTCCCCCCGCGTCCTCCGCCACCGACACGTAAGAGCCGCGGACCCAATCGGGCACGGTTGCTCGCTCGGGGCGGGCATCGTCAGGCCGGCAGCGACGCACGACCGACCAACTTTGGTGGCCGTGCTCGAGCACTTGTGCTGGCCACGCCGGCAGACGAACTTCGATCCGCTCCAGCCGCACCGGCTGCCGACTGGAGTTGCGCACAATCAGGCGGAGCTCGACCCCGCGTCCCTTGTCGGTTGCGGTGACCTCGAGCTCGACATCACCGACCTTGGAGGTGCCCGCGCGAAACGTCGCCTCGACGCCGTTGACGGCAACCTGCGCGGGGTCGGTGAGCGGGGCCACGTCCCGACGATCCTGCCACGCCGGCAAACCGGCGGTCTCGATACCTCAGGCCAGGCCGAGGACAGGAGCGAGCCGCTCGAGGCCGTCGCGGTCCCAGGGGGCGCGCATGGCGATGTTGATCTGGGTCGCCCCGGCCTCTGCGTAGCGGCCGATGTGGTCGCGCACTTGGTCGTCGGAGCCCATGAGCACGCCTGGCCGCACGAACTCTGCGATGTTTCCGAACTGCGGGCGAAGGTCTTCTTCGTTCCAGGCCAGGCCGACGTTGACCGTGCAGCTGATCTGGGCCGGGTCGCGGCCGACGTCGGCGCAGTGCCGGTGCAGCACGTCACGCTTGTGCGCGAAGGCCTCCGGCGAGACGAACGGCACGTTCCATGCGTCGGCGAACTTCGCCGCGATCCGCAGCGTGCGCTTCTCGCCGCCACCGCCAACCCAGATAGGTAGGTCGGGCCGGACGGGCTTGGGCTCGCAGCGGGCGTCGGTGAGGCTGAAGTACTTGCCCTGGAACGAGGTGGTCTCGTCGCGCAGGAGACCGCGCACGCATTGGATGGCCTCCTCCATCAAATCGAGACGGGCACCAGGGCCGGGGAAGGGGATGCCGTAGGCGTCGAACTCGACCTGGCTCCAGCCACCGCCGATGCCCACCGCGGCCCGGCCATTGGCGAAGTGATCGATCGTGTCGGTGGCGTTGGCCAGCACGGCCGGGTGCCTATACGCGGCGCAGTACACCAGCGAGCCCACGGTGACCCGGCTGGTGGAGCAGGCCAGCGCGGTGTGGGCCGCGATCGCCTCGTGGCAGTGGGCCTCGCCGGTTCCGTCGGCGGCGTAGAAGTGGTCCCAGATGCTGATCCAGTCGAACCCAAGCTCGTCGATGCGCTTCCACAAACCCAGGAGCTCGTCGGTGGTCGTGTTCTGCAATCCGGTGTGCACACCGAAGGTCGTCATGGGCGGGACACTACGTCGATGCGGGCGCGTGGGCAGCCGTCGGTCGACTTCGGCCGCGCAGCGCGATGTCGCCCACGTGGACCCAGTGAGCAGCCTCGTCTCCGGCTGCGAGCGCTGTTGCCGACGAGGCGAGGACGCGACCCGGCGTGAGCTTGGCCTCTTCGGTCAATCGGGCGGCTTCGTTCACCGGGTCTCCGATGAGGGTGTACTCGTAGCGCTCCTCGGCGCCGACGTTGCCTGCGACGACGGAGCCGGACGAAACCCCGATGCCGGCATCGAGAGCGGGCCACTCCTCGGAGAGTTTCACCAGTCGGCCGTGAAGGTCGCGTGCGGCCCGCAACGCTCGGCTGGCGTGGTCGGGTTGATCGCCCGGCGCTCCGAAGATGCACAGAGCACCGTCTCCATCGAACTTGTTCACCCATCCCTCTTCCTTGCCGACCGCATGCACGACGGCCCCGAAGAACGCGTTTAGTAGAGCGACCACCTCGACCGCGGAACGGTCGTTGGCGAGGTTGGTCGACCCGACTAGATCGACGAACAGCGCCGAAGCGTCGCGCACTTCACCGCCGAGACCCGTTCCGTGTCGCAGTGCTTGTTGGGCTACCTCGCTGCCGACGTGACGGCCGAATAGGTCCTCAAGCCGCCGCCGTTCCCGCAGGCCAGCAACCATCGCGTTGAAGCCGCCTTGGAGTTCGCCGACCTCGCCGGCATCGTCCACCGGTACGGCAATGTCGAGGTTGCCGTCGGAGACCCTGCTCAGGGCGATCTGCAGGTCGCGCAGCGGTTCCGCCACCGAACGGGCAGCCATGGTGACCAGCAGGGCGCCAACGCCGAGGCCGATCAACGCGAGGAAAATCGTCGCCTGACTCGACAGCGGGGGAGCGGCGGGAGTGCGGAGTTCGGCCGCGGCGAGGCCGAGCAACGGCACACCTGACCCGAGGCCCCACGAGACCAGCATCCGGCCGGTCATGCCGAACGCTCGGTTGCGCAATGGGGGTCGCCCGGCCAGCGCGAGGGCCACGACCGGTCGGACATGGCGCTCGGCGACGAGGAGGGTGACCACCCCGGCCGTGACCCCGCCGAGAACGGTGGTGAAGGCATCCCGAGCGATCGTGACCGCAGTCAAGCCCTGCCTGACCGCCAAACCAGCGAAGAGCAGCGTGCCGACGCACCAGAACACGAAGGCCAAAGCGGCCAGTCGGATCGGGATCGTTAGAACACCCATGGCTTCGGCCGGAGTCGCCGGTCGGAACTCCGGCAGAAATCGGACCGAGTCGGCGAGCCGTCGTCCGGTAAGCCACGCCGCGATTGGAAGGGCAACGATCAGGAAGGTGAGGAACAGGCCGATGGCGATGCGGGGATCAGTGCCCCGGTCGACGAGCAGGTTCTGGTAGGCGAACACGATCACGCCGGCCGAAACGTTGGCTCCGCCGACTTGGGCCACCCCGACCGCGATATAGCGGTTCATCGAAGGCCCACGCACTGCTCGAACGCTAGTCAGCGGTGGAGGGGCGACCGGGGACCACACTTGACCGACCGGTCAAGTGTGGGCGACGATCTGCGGATGACGAGAGCGAAGACAAACGGCATCGAGGTCGAGTACGAGATCACGGGGGAGGGCGAGCCGCTGCTGCTGATCATGGGCCTCGGCGCGCAGTTGCTTTCGTGGCGGACCGATCTGCGTGCCGAGTGGGTCTCGCGAGGGTTCCAAGTCATCGCTTTTGACAACCGCGATGTCGGGCTGAGCACGAAGATTGAAGATGGCTCGGCCTACACGTTGTGGGACATGGCTGCTGACGCCGCCGGGCTGCTCGACGTCCTTCGTATCGACAACGCTCACGTCGTTGGGGCCTCGATGGGCGGGATGATCGCCCAGTCGTTGGCCATCCGCCATCCGGAGCGAGTCCGTTCGCTCACCTCGATCATGTCCACCACCGGCGATGCGTCAGTTGGACAGGCGGAGGCGCACATCGTTGCCCTGATGCTGCAGCCTGCGCAGCAAGAGCGCGAGGCGCGGATTGCACAGAGCCTGACCGCGACGAGGGCGATGTGGGGCGACGAGTCAGTGTTCCCCTTTGATGAGGCGTCTGCTCGCGAGCTGGCGGAGATGAACTACGACCGTTCGTTCTACCCAGCTGGAGTGATCCGGCAACTGCAGGCGATCATGCAGTCCGGCGACCGAACCGAGGCCCTCCGCGAGCTTCGGATCGAGACCTTGGTGGTTCATGGGGACGCCGACCCGCTCGTGACTCTGTCCGGTGGCGAAGCCACCGCGGCTGCGATCCCAGGCGCAGAGTTCATCGTGATACCGGGCATGGGGCACTCGCTGCCTCGGCCGATGTGGCCGACGCTCGTCGAAGCGGTTGCCAAACTGGCCGCCAGAGCCTGAGCTTCCGCTCGAACCTCACAGCAACCCAAACCCCATCGCGAAGGAGCGAACATGGCAGGACCCCTCACCGGCACCCGGATCATCGAGATCGCAGGCATCGGCCCCGGGCCGTTCGCGGCGATGGTGCTGTCCGACATGGGCGCAGAGGTCATCCGCGTCGATCGGAGCCAAGCGGTGATGGGCGGCGATCCCGATCGTCCGCCCATAGATGTGCTCAACCGAGGTCGCCGTTCTATCGGCGTCGATCTCAAGAACCCGGATGGGGTGGAGACGGTCCTCCGACTGGTGGAGGGCGCCGATGCTCTGATCGAGGGCTTTCGACCGGGTGTGGCAGAGCGGCTCGGCATCGGACCCGCCGACTGTCAGGCCCGCAACCCGAAGTTGGTCTACGGCCGGATGACGGGCTGGGGCCAGGACGGGCCGATCGCCAGCGCGGCTGGTCACGACATCAACTACATCGCGCTGGCCGGTGCTCTTGACCCGATCGGTCGAGCGGGTGAGGCGCCGGTTCCGCCGCTCAACCTGGTCGGCGACTTCGGCGGCGGCGGCATGTTCCTCGCCTTTGGGGTGGTGTGCGGGCTGCTCGAGGCCAAGAACAGCGGCGAGGGCCAGGTGGTCGACGCGGCAATGGTCGACGGCGCGGCAGTTCTCATGTCGATGTTCTGGGGTCTCCGGTCGATGGGGTTTTGGAGTGACGAGCGCGGAACCAACCTGCTCGACACCGGGGCCCACTTCTACGACGTGTTCAAGACCGCCGATGACAAGTACGTGTCGATCGGCTCCATCGAACCGCAGTTCTACGCGGAGTTGCTGCGACTGACGGGACTCGACGGTGACGCAGATCTCAAGGCACAGATGAACCGTGGCCAATGGCCCGCCCTCAAGGACAAACTCGCCGCGGTCTTCGTGACCAAGACCCGCGACGAGTGGACGGAGATCATGGAGGGCACCGACGTGTGCTTCGCACCCGTGCTGAACATGCCCGAAGCTGCGGCCCATCCGCACAACGTCGCCAGGGGCACCTTCACCGAGGTGGGTGGCGTGGTGCAGCCCTCACCCGCGCCGCGGTTCTCCCGCACGCCTGGTGAGATCTCCCGCCCGGCCTCGCATCCGGGCCAGCACACTGATGAGGTACTCGCCGAGTTCGGGTTCGCCGAGGCCGACGTCGCGAAGCTGCGGGACGCTGGCGCGGTGAAGTAGCCGCGACTCCCCAGTACCCGCGTAGTCTCGCCGCCATGGCCACGGCTCTGTTCTTCCATGCCCACCCTGACGATGAGGCGATTGCGACCGGAGGCACCATCGCCAAGGCGGTCGCCTCCGGACACCGCGCCATCATCGTCACCGCCACCGGCGGCGAGCACGGTGCGGTGGCCGACGGATTCCTGCGCCCCGGAGAGACTCTCGGCGAGCGCCGCGCCGTCGAGATGCAGGACGCGGCTGTGGCTCTCGGCGCTGACCATGCCTTCCTTGGATATGTCGACTCTGGCATGGAAGGCACACCTGAAAACGACGCGCCGGACTGCTTCTGGCAAGCCGATCTCGACGACGCGGCCGAGAAGTTGGCCGAGATCCTGACGAAGGAACAGGTCGACGTCCTCGTGGTCTACGACGACCACGGAGGATACGGACATCCAGATCACGTTCAAGTCCACCGGGTGGGGGTGCGCGCCGCGGGGAGGGCCGGTACGAAGGTTGTGTTGGAGTCCACCATCGATCGCGATCGGCTGCGATCATTGATGGCGATGGCAGCCGAGCTCGGCTTGGGCGGGGAGGAAGGCGCCGAAACGCCCGAGGTTGCACTCGACGATTCGTTCGGCTCGGCCGCGCATCAGATCACGACGCGAGTCGATGTGCGTGACTTCCTCGAACAGAAGCGCAAGGCGATGGCGGCCCACGCCAGTCAGATCGCCGAGACCTCGTTCTTCCTCGCCATGCCGCCGCAGGCTTTCGAAGCGGTGTGGGGAACTGAGGAGTTCATTCGACGGGGCGACCCCATCGCCGACGACGTCGATATCTTCACCGGTATCTGATGGCCACGGTCCGCCTCGTGCGCCACGGCGAGGCGGCCGCCGGGTGGGGGGCCGACCTTGATCCGGGCTTGAGCGCGGTCGGACACGACCAGGCCCGGGCGGCCGCCGATGCCCTAGATGCCTTCGGTCCCGTGGCGATCGTATCGAGCCCGCTTCGCCGCACTCAGGAGACGGCGGCGCCGCTGGCGCAACGTTGGGCGACCACAGTGCAGGTCGACCCTGATGTCGGCGAGGTGGCGTCGCCGACGAGTGATCTTGATGAGCGGGCCGCCTGGTTGAAGACGTTCCTGCCCGGGGTGTGGGCCGGTCAGCCGGCTCAAACAATCCGGTGGCGCGACGCGCTCGTCGGTGCGGTCGCGGCCTTGGCCGAAGACACCATGGTCTTCACACACTTCGTCGCGATCAACGCCGTTATCGCGACAGTTACCGACGACAATCGCGTCACCGTCTTCCGTCCCGGGTACTGCTCGGTGACCACACTGGACGTGACGGCTGGTCGAATCGAGGTCGTTGATCTCGGCGGGCAGGCCGTGACGGCGGTGCGATGATCGTTCCACTGACACCGCTCGACTTCCTTGAGCGAGCAGCACGCAACTTCAGCGATCTAGAGGCCATCGTGCAAGGGTCCGACCGTTGGACCTACGGCCAGTTCGATGACCGCTGCCGACGACTCGCGTCGTTGTTGCTAGAGCGGGGCTTGCGGCCCGGGGACAGGGTTGCCTACCTCGCCCCAAACACCATCGAGATGTTGGAGGCCTACTACGGGGTGTTACTGGCGGGCGGGGTGCTGGTGCCGCTCAACATCCGCTTGGCTCCCGCTGAGTTGCAGTTCGTCCTCGACGACTCCGGCGCGACGATGCTGGCGGTACATCCCTCCCTCGCCGAGACCGCGGCCCGCCTCACGGCCCCGGCGGTAGTCGTCCTTCGCGACGGCTACCTCGCCGGGTTTGAGCCCATGGAGGGCCGGCCTGTCGTCGATGAGAACGCGGTGTGCGAGATCTTCTACACGTCGGGGACGACCGGGGGACCGAAAGGGGCGATGCTGACGCACCGAGCGCTGTCCACCCACGCCACTGACAGCGCGTTGTCGATGGGGTGCACACATCGTGACGTCGTCCTCCACACCATCCCCCTGTTCCACGTCAACGGGTGGGGCACACCGCATTGGGTGACGCTGCTCGGGGCCAAGCACGTGATGCTCGAGCGATTCGATGCCGCCACGGTGCTCGACGCCATCGTTGGTGAAGGGGTGACCCGGCTGCACCTGGTTCCCACGATGGCGTCGATGCTCGTCGTGCACCCGGATTTCGGACGCGCCGACACATCTAGCCTCGTTCAAGTGACCGTCGGCGGCGCGCCGCCAGGGGCGGATCTGCTGGCCGAGTTGGAGCGAGGCTTCGGGTGCGAAGTCATCTGCGGATATGGGTTGACTGAGGCGGCGCCGCAACTGACGAAGGCGCTGACGAAGCGCTCGCACGATGCGTTGTCGCCAGGCGACCAGAATCGGCGACGCGCCACCACTGGCCTGCCGAACATCGGTGTCGAGCTGCGGGTGCTCGGTCGCGACGAGGCAGAGGTGCCGTGGGACGCGGCGACGCCGGGCGAGGTGTGTGTTCGCTCGAATCATGTGATGGCCGGCTACTGGAACAAGCCTGACGCGACCGACGAGGTGCTGCGCGGTGGGTGGCTGCGCACCGGGGACATCGCGACGGTTGACGGCGAGGGATACCTGACCATCGTCGATCGCAAGAAGGACCTGATTATTAGCGGCGGAGAAAACATCTCGTCGGTCGAAGTTGAGAAGGCCATCTGTGCCCACCCGGCCGTGCTTGAGGCAGCGGTCGTCGGCCGCCGCGATCCCCGGTGGGGAGAGGTTCCGATGGCCTACGTCGTGGCCCGGCCAGCGCAGTCCGTCGACGCCGCGACCCTGCAGGAGTTCCTGGCCGACCGGCTGGCCAAGTTCAAGATTCCGAAGGTGATCGAAGTTATCGACGAACTTCCGAAGAGCGGGACGGGCAAGGTGCTCAAGACCGAACTGCGCCGACGCGACGCCGACTGAGCCCGTACGCGAGCGGTCGCCGTCGTACACTGCGGACATGTCATTTGTGGCCATCAACGCGATCACCGTCCCCGCTGGCAAGGGCGATGAGCTCGCCTCGCGCTTCGCGGCGCGGGCCGGTCAAGTCGATCAGCAGGACGGCTTCGAGGAGTTCCGGCTGCTTCGTCCCGCTGACGACCGCGACACGTGGTTGGTCATGACGACCTGGCGCGACCAGGCCGCGTTCGAGGCGTGGGTTGGGTCGCAGTCGTTTCAACATGGCCACGCCAAGCCGGAGGGATCATCGGGACCGGTGGCGTCGGGCAGCGAGCTCTGGCAGTTCACGGTCGAGCCGGGTAATTGAGCGGCATGGCCGCCTACTCCACCGATGGCCCCCACTGGCGGGGCATCAACCACCTGGCGCTCGTCACTCCCGACATGGACGAGACGGTGCGCTTCTATCACGGGGTGTTGGGCATGCGGTTGGTGACCACCGTGATGGCTGGGCCGATGCGCCACTACTTCTTCGAGACCGCGCCCGGCAACACTGTCGCCTTCTTCGAGGTCGGCGGCGCCGAGACGTTCAACGCTCCGGCCGGGATCCCCGATCGACTGCGCAAGGCCCAGTTCGACCACCTGTCGTTCAACCTGGCCGACGAGGCCGGGCTCGAGGCGCTGCGGGCTCGGCTCAAGGAGGCCGGTTGCGAGGTGACCGATGTGGTCGACCACGACTTCGTCAGGTCGATCTACTTCAACGACCCGCACGGCATCGCGCTCGAGGCGTCCTACTGGGTGGTAGACGCAACCGCACGCGACGTCGACTTTGGCGATGAGAGGCTGTTCGCCGACCCCAACCCGCCGGCGGCGGTGCGCGAACTGGCTGAGGGCGGCGAGGTGGCGTGGACGCCGGTCACCCACCTGAGCGGTGGGGCCGACGATCCGCCGCCCGATCCGGTTTGATCGTTCTCAGGCCCACGGTGAGCGGTCTGGCCTGACCGACCGGTCAAGACCTGGGTAGGCTGGTTTCAGCCCTGCAGGCGAGTCCGAGGAGGACGACCGTGAAGAAGATGCTGACCGTCGACGACCTAGCCCGAGACGGACGGTTCCGGCGCATCCGGATCGAAGACTCAGTCTTCGACCCCCGTCGAGCCAACGTCGACCGGTCGCGTAACACTTTCAAGCCGACTGACCCGGACTCTCCTGACGCGGCCCGCCAGCTGATGCACGGCATCTTCGTGGGCGAGATCCAGGCGCTCGAGGGTGCAGGGCGCACGTGCTACGACTTCGAGACGGGCAAGGGCGAGGATCAGGTCCCGTTCGAGTTCAAGCTCGACATGGCCCGACAGTCCTGGGACGAGGCCCGTCACGTGGAGATCTCCTGCAAGTTGGCCGAGCACATGGGCTCTGAGATCGGTGAGTTTGCCGAGCAGACCATGTTGTTCGAGGCGGCCTGCAACCAAGATCCGGTGCTGCGCCTGACCGGCGTAAATCGCGCGCTCGAGGGCTTGGCCATCGACGTCTTCAACACCATGCGCAACCTCGGCGACGCCAGCGGTGATCCCGTCCTGTACTTCTGCGAGGACTGGATGCTGGCCGACGAGGTCACCCACGTGAAGATGGGTTCCGACTGGCTGCG